>NZ_JBEZXZ010000015.1:0-82843 GCF_040638275.1 Actinoplanes sp. NPDC026623
GGCGCGGCCCGCGCCGGAACGGATCTACCGTGACTCCGACGGGTACGGCGCCACGCTCCGCCGGGCCGCCGGCGTCACCCCGGCGGCGCGGCCCGCCGCGCGGGCCGACGATCCGAACCGGTCCGCCCTGGATGCCCGGCTGCGCAGGGCCCGCGGTGACCGCTGACCGGTCCGGCCGCACGGGTCCGGACGGCGACGATATGGGCGGCCAGGTCTCGAGCCACGTACGGGGGTGATTCGCATCGATGCCGAGAGTTTCAGATCCGGTAGACGCGACGAGCGGTCTGTCGCCAGATCTGCGCGAGCTGCTGTTCGTCTGCACCCGCCAGCAGTTCGCCCAGTACCCGGATCCACTCCTGGTAGCCGGTGGCCAGCAGGCAGACGGGCCAGTCCGAGCCGAACATCAGCCGGCCCGGTCCGAACGTGTCGAGGGCGTGGGACACGGCGGGTGCCAGGTCGGCCGGCCGCCACGACGACCAGTTCGCCTCGGTGACCAGCCCGGACACCTTCGCCGACACGTTCGGCAGTTGCGCCAGCGTGCGGAGGTGGCCGGCCCAGCCGCGCAGGTCGCCCGTCAGCGGAGGCTTGCCGAGATGGTCGAGCACGAACGAGGCCTGGGGCAGGCTCGCCACCAGCTCGATGGCCGCGGGCAGCTGATGGTGGCGAATCACCAGGTCGAACACCAGACCGGCGTCCGCGACCGCCGCGATACCGTCGCGGATGTCGGCGCGCCGGAGGAACGCCGGGTCGGGTTCGTCCTGGGCGAGGTGGCGGACGCCCACCAGCTTGCCGCCGCCCGGCGCCGCCCGCAGGCGGTGGATGCGGTCGGCGACGCCCGCGGTGGCGATGTCGACCCACCCGACGACTCCCCTGATCAGTTCGCTGCGCGCCGCGGTGCCCAGCAGATCGACCGTTTCCGGCTCGGAGCGGATCGACTGGACGACGACCGTGCCGCGGACCCCCGCCGGTTCGGCCAGCGCGGCGAGATCCTCGGGTCCGAAGTCCGCGTCGATCGCGGCCATGCTGACCGGGTCGATCCAGGGCTGGGGATGGCGCCGGCGGTTCCACAGATGGTGGTGGGCGTCGATGATGCCTTCGGGCGCGTTGCGCCATGGCTCCATGACGACGTCCTCTCTCGGTTGCCGGCGTCCAGGACCGCCTGGGCCGCTACTCCTGCGCCTTGCCTCCGGTGATCCGGGAGACGACGAGCGCGATGATGATGATCGCGCCGTTGAGCGCGCCGATCCACTGTGCCGGAACACCGGCGAGCGTCAACACGTTCTGGATCATGAAGAGCAGTAGGATGCCGGTGAACGCGCCGAACATCGTGCCCTTGCCGCCGTTGAGGCTGACCCCGCCGATGACGGCGGCGGCGAAGACGGTGAAAATGGCGCCGTTGCCCTGGGAGGCGGCCACCGAGGCGAGTCTGCCGGAGAGCAGGAGCCCGCCGAGCGCGGCGAGAAGACTGGCGCCGACGAGCGCGATCCACAGCACCCGGTCGGTGCGGATGCCCGCCGCCTTCGCCGCGTCGATGTTGCCGCCGATCGCGTACAGCGAACGACCGAAGCCGGTGTAGCCGAGCAGGACGATACCGAGGGCGAACAGGACGACGCAGATCCAGATTGACGCCGGCACACCGAACCAGACCGCGGTGCCCAGGTACATCATCGACTCGGGCAGATTGAAGAACGTCTGGCCGCCGGAGATGCCGGTGAGCAGGCCTCGGAGGACGATCAGCATGCCCAGCGTCACGATGAAGCCGTGCAGCCCGAACCGGACGATCAGCGCCGCGTTCGCCACGCCGATGAGCGCGCCGACGAGCAGCGTGATCGGGATCGCCCAGGCGCCGGGCAGGAGCCCGGTGCCGTGGCCGGTGCCGACCGCGACGGTCAGCCAGGCCGCGACGCCCGGTGCGAGCCCGAAGGTGGACTCCAGCGACAGATCCATCTTGCCGGCGATCAGGACGATCGTCTGGGCCAGCACGAGCAGCGCGATCTCCGACATCGTCTGGCCGATGTTGATCAGATTGTCGGGCTGGAGGAACACCGGGTTGACGATCTGGCCGACGATCGCGATGAGCACGATCGCCGGCACCAGGGCGAAGTCCCGCAGCCGTGCGATGGCCAGCTTTCCGACCGTACGGCGAGGTGGTGGATCGGCCGCGACCGTGGAGCGGTCGGTGGCGGCGGTCATGGCCTCAGGCATCGATGGTCAGTCCTTCCATTGCCGCCACCAGATCGTGTTCCCGCCAGCCGCTGGGCACTTCGGCGACGATCCGGCCCTGGAACATCACCAGAACGCGATCGCAGACGCGTAGGTCGTCGAGCTCGTCGGAGGCCACGACCACCGCGGTGCCGGCGTCCGCGACCTGGTCGACCTTGTCCAGAAGGAACTCCTTGGACCGCACGTCCACGCCGGCTGTGGGGGTGACGAGCACGAGCACCTTGGGGTCGTTGGCGAGGGCCCGCGCCATGACGACCTTCTGCTGGTTGCCGCCGGAGAGCCCGGAGACGGGCAGATCGGGGCCGGGCGCCTTGATGGCCAGGGCGTCGATGAGCCCGCCGGCGATGGCGTCGCGGCGGCGGGTGCTGACGAAGCCTGCGGCTCCGAGCCGTTCCGGGATGGTCAAGGTGGCGTTGTCGGCGATCGACATACCGGCGACCAGTCCCTGGTGATGGCGGTCCTGTGGCACGAACCCGACCCCGCTGGCGAGAGCGTCACCGACGTGGCCGGGACGCGGCGCACGGCCGCCGACCGTGATCGCGCCGGCGTCGGCGGTCCGCAGCCCCGCGATGGTTTCGGCCACCTCGGTCTTGCCGCTGCCGCCGGCGCCCGCCAGCCCGATGATCTCCCCGGCCCGCGCCTGGAACGAGATGCCGTCGAACAGGCCGTCCAGCCTCAGCTCGGCGACATCGAGCACCACGTCCGTGCGCGAGGCCGGCGCCGTGCGCGATCGCGGGACGTTGAGCGCGGCCGCCTCGCCGGTCATCGCGGCGACGAGTTCACCGCGTGGCAGCTCGGCGACCGGCGCGGTGACGATGTGCCGGGCATCGCGGAACACGGTCACCATGTCGCAGATCTCGTAGATCTCCTGCAGGTGATGGCTGATGAACAGGAAGGTGACGCCCTGGGTCTGCAGCTCGCGGATGTGGCCGAACAGCCTGGCTATCGCGCCGGCGTCGAGCTGTGCGGTCGGTTCGTCGAGGATGATGAACCGGGCGCCGAACGACAGGGCCCGGGCGATCTCCACGAACTGGCCCTGTTCGACGCTCAGATCCTTCGCCTTGGCGTCGACGTCCATCTCGACCGACCAGACGGCCAGCAGGTCCCGGGCGCGCCGGCGCAGCGAGCGCCAGCTGATCAGGCCGCTGCGGTTCCGGTCGTACCGGTTGAGCAACAGGTTCTCGGCCACGGTGAGCTGCGGGATGATGGTGGACTTCTGGTAGACGCACGCCACTTGTCGCCGCCACGCATCCCGGTTGGACAACCGCGGCGCCGCCGCGCCGTTGAACAGGACCCGCCCCGCGTCCGGAGCCTGCAGTCCGGTCAGGACGGCGACCAGTGTGGACTTGCCGGCGCCGTTGCGGCCGACGAGGGCGTGGGTCTCCCCCGGCAGGACCCGGATGTGGGCGTCGTCGAGCGCCACCGTCGATCCGTATCGCTTCGTGATGCCGACCGCCTCCGCCACGGGGAGGCCCGGCTTCTCCGTGCCGCTCATGTGCCCGTCCTCCCTCCGCGGCCCGGTCAGCCGATGTTGTTGCCCCACAGGGACTTCTCGTCCGTCTTGACGCTCGGCACGCCGCCGTAGTCGGCGCCGTCCACGGTGACCAGCGGGGCGGAGAGCTGGTCCTCCAGCAGTCCGTCGCGGACCTGCAGAATGGTGCTGTCGTGGTCGGTCGGCCCGGGCTGGAACGTCTTGCCCTCGATGGCCGCCTTCAGATAGACGAGCCCGTACTTGGCGTAGAGGTCGGCGGGTTGCGAGACGGTGGCGTCGATGTTGCCGGCGGCGATCTCCTGCAGTTCCTTGGGGATGCCGTCGTTGGAGACCACGAAGACGTGCTTCGGGTCGCTCGGCGGCACCAGCAGGTGGCGCTGCTTCAGCAACTGAAGGGTGCCGGCCAGGGCGAAGCTCGACTGCATGTAGACGCCCTTGATGTCCGGGTGCTCGGTCAGCCGGATCTGCAGCTTCTGTGAGGCGACCGCGCCGTCCCAGTTCGTGGCCTCGCCGAAGACCGTGATCCCCGGGTAGTTCTTCTTCATGCAGTCGTTGAACGCCTCGGTACGGTCGCGGCCGTTGATCGATGCCAGGTCGCCCTGCAGCATGACCACCTTGCCGCTGCCCTTGAGCTTCGTGCCGAGGAACCTGCAGGCCTTCTCGCCGTAGGCACGGTTGTCCGCGCGTACGACCATGAACACCTGGCCCTGATCCGGGCGGGTGTCGATGGTGACGACCGGGATCTTCTTGGCCGCCAGCGACTGCAACGCCGGCGCGATCGCGGCGGTGTCCTGCGGGGCCATGGCGATGCCCTTGACCCCTTGGCTGATCAACGACTGCACGTTGGAGGCGAGCTTCGCGACGTCGTTCTGGGAGTTGGTCGTCTTGAGATCCAGCCCGAGCTCGTCGGCGGACTGGGGCGTGTACTTGATGTACGAGTTCCAGAAGTCGGTGTCCGACCTCGGATAGTCGACGCCGACCAACACGGCCTTCGCGCCGCCGCTGTCCGTCGCGGGATCGTCGCCGCCGCAGGCGCTCAGCAACGCGGCGGCGGACATCAACACTATTGCTGTCGAGGCGATGCTTCTCGGGTTCATCACGGCTCCTCGCTCATCTCTCGGACTGCCACTGCGGACCGTCCGGGAACGTGTATGCGGCCACCGACTCCGGGTGCATCCGCGCACCGACGCCGGGGCCCTCTGGCGTGACGTAGCGGCCTTCCCGGATGACGACCGGGTCGACGAAGTGCTGGTGCAGGTGGTCGACGTACTCGATGACCCGTCCCCGGGTGCTGCCGCTGACCGCCACGTAGTCGAACATCGCAAGGTGCTGGACCATCTCGCAGAGTCCGACACCGCCGGCGTGCGGACAGACCGGCACCCCGAACTTGGCCGCCAGCAGCAGGATCGCGACGTTCTCGTTGACACCGGCGACCCGGGTGGCATCCAGCTGCAGGATGTCGATCGCCTGCGCCTGCAGAAGCTGCTTGACCATGACCTGGTTGTGGCAGTGTTCGCCGGTGGCGACCTTGACCGGTGCCACCGCCTCGCGGATGGCGGCGTGGCCGAGCACATCGTCCGGCGACGTCGGTTCCTCGATCCAGTACGGCTCGTACGGTGCGAGCGACGTCAACCAGGAGATCGCCTGGTCGACGCCCCACGCCTGGTTGGCGTCGATCGCGATCCGGACGTGCGGGCCCACCGCCTCGCGGGCCAGGGCCAGGCGGTGGATGTCGGTGTCGTGGTCGGCGCCGACCTTCAGTTTGATCAGGTCGAAACCGTCGGCGACCGCCTCCTTGGCCAGACGCACGAGCTTCTCGTCGGTGTAGCCGAGCCAACCGGGCGTGGTGGTGTACGCGGGGTAGCCGCGCGCGAGCAGGTCCCGCTGTCGCTGCTCGCGTCCGGGTTGAGCCCGCTGCAGGATGTCGAGCGCCTCCTGCGGCGTGAGCGCGTCGCGTAGGTACCGGAAGTCGACGAGGCTGACCAGTCGCTCCGGGGACATCTCCGCCAGCAACCGCCACAGCGGCTTCTCTTCGCGGCGGGCGTACAGGTCCCAGGCCGCGTTCACGACCGCACCGGCGGCCATGTGGATCACGCCCTTGTGCGGTCCGAGCCACCGCAGCTGGCTGTCGCCGGTCAGCCGCTCGGAGAACGCGCGCAGGTCGCCCAGGACCTCGGCGACCGGCAGTCCCACCACCAACGGCGCGAGCGCGCGGATCGCGGCGACCTGGACGTCGTTGCCGCGCCCGACGGTGAAGGCCAGGCCGAAACCCACCCCGCCCCCGCTGGTGCGGATGGTCACATACGCGGCCGAGTAGTCCGGCTCCGGGTTCATCGCGTCGGATCCGTCCAGCTCCCGGGAGGTCGGGAACCGGACGTCGACCGCGTCGACCGCTGTGATCACCTCAGGCATCGCCGGTCGCCCGTGCTGTTGATCCGCCTGTCATGGGATGTCTTTATAGCGGCCGTCTTCGCCTGCGTCTAGACACATCTTCGAAACATGGCTCCTATCAGGAGTTTTCCCAATGAGCGGTCAGTCGCCAGCGATCGCAGCGAATATAGATCTTCCGAGACATGGGATTACGCTGCTACGGTTAGGCTCGCGTACCGTCACCCGCCGGGCGAGTCCGGAGAGACCACGAGATGTCGCAGACCGACAAGGCCATGACGCGCCTCCGCGAGATGATCCAGTCCGGCGAGCTGCCGCCCGGGTCCAGGCTGCCTCCCGAACAGCAGCTCGCCGCGGACCTCGGCGTCGGGCGGAACATCATGCGCGAGGCCGTGCGCGCGCTGGTCGCGGCCAGGGTGCTCGAGGTGCGCCGCGGCAACGGCACATTCGTCACCAGCCTCGAGCCACGCCTGCTGCTGCAGGGCATCAGCGGCGCCGTGGAACTGCTCCGTGGCGAGACCATGCTCGAGCTCACCGAGGTGCGCCGGCTCTTCGAGAGCGCGGCCGCCGGCCTGGCGGCCACCCGCATATCGCCGGACCAGCTGGCCGAGGTCCGGGGTCATCTCGAGGCGATGCGCGCGGCGGCCGACGACGTGGAGCTGCTGAACCAGCACGACGCCGCGTTCCATCGCGCGGTGGTCGCCGCGACCGGCAACGAGACCCTGTTGACGGTCCTCGAAGGCATCTCCAGCCGCACCCTGCGCGCGCGGGTGTGGCGCGGGCTGGTCGACGCGGACGCGGCCGGCCAGACGCTCCGCGAACACGAGGCGATCTACACGGCGCTGGTCGCGGGCGACGCCATCCAGGCGCAGGCCGCCGCCCTGATGCACATCACCACCACCGAATCATGGTTACGTGCCCACCTGCGCGATGATCCCGACGCGCTGACCGGCACCTGACCGGTCCGACCGGCCCTCCGCTCCGCCGACCCCGCGAAGGTTCCCATGCGTTCAGCTCTGTACACCGGCAACTCGACCATCGTGGTGGAGGAGCGCCCACCGGTCCCACCCGGCCCCGGCGAGGTCCAGATCGCGGTCGCCTACACCGGCATCTGCGGCACCGATCTGCACATTCTGCACGGCAACATGGACAGTCGGGTTCGGATTCCCCAGACCATCGGCCACGAGATGTCCGGCCAGGTCGCCGCCGTCGGCGCAGACATCGCCGGCCTCGCCGTCGGCGCACCCGTCACCGTCATGCCCCTGCGGTGGTGCGGCAGCTGTCCCGCCTGCCAGGCCGGTCACCACCACATCTGCCATCGGCTCACCTTCATCGGCATCGACTCGGTCGGCGCCATGCAGCAGCGGTGGACGGTTCCGGCCGACGTGGTCGTTCCCCTGCCCGGCGACCTTCCGCTCACCCACGGCGCCCTGGTCGAACCGACCGCGGTGGCCGTGCACGACGTGCGCCGGGCCGGCCTGCGCGCCGGCGAGAAGGCCGTCGTGATCGGCGGCGGACCCATCGGCGTCCTGATCGCGCTGGTGGCACGCTCGGTCGACGCGGACATCACCCTGGTGGAGGTGGACGCCCGGCGACGGGCGATCGCCGGCGAGCTCGGCATCCGTACCCTCGACCCCGCAAGCGACGACCTCGCCGGCGAGACGGCGGCGTGGACCGGCGGCGCCGGCGCGGCCGTGGCCTTCGAGGTGTCCGGCTCCGCCGCTGGGATCACCACCGCTGTCGACCTGCTCGCGGTGCGGGGCCGCCTGGTGGTCGTGGGCATCCACAACCAGCGACGCGAGATCGACCTGTTCCGGATCTTCTGGCGCGAGCTGACCATCGCCGGCGCCCGCGTCTACCGGCGCGAGGACTACGACACCGCCATCGACCTGCTGCGCGCCGGAAGAGTCGGCGCCGAGACCCTGATCACCCACGTGGAGCCGCTGAGCAACGCGGCCGCGGCCTTCGACGCCCTGGTTGGTGGCGGCGGTGTCATGAAGGTCCTCATCGACTGCCGGGAGACGTCGTGAACCCGTTCGACCTGTCCGGCCGGCTCGCCCTGATCACCGGAGCCCGGCGGGGCATCGGCCTGGCCATCGCCGAGGCGCTGGCGGCCGCCGGCGCCGACATCATCGCGGTCAGCGCACAGCTGGAGACCACGGGCAGCGAGGTCGAGAAACGCGTCCGCCGCCATGGCCGGGATTTCACCGGACACCGGGTGAACTTCACCGACCGGGCCGCGGTCGCCGGTCTCGCCGCCCGGCTCGACGACGGCGACCGGCCGGTCGACATCCTGGTCAACAACGCGGGCACGATCCGGCGCGCCCCCGCCGCCGAGCACACCGACGCGATGTGGGACGAGGTCCTCGCGGTCGACCTGTCCGCGCAGTTCGTCCTGAGCCGGGACCTCGGCCGCGGCATGGTCGCCCGCGGCCGCGGAAAGATCATCTTCATGGCGTCGTTGCTGAGTTTCCAGGGTGGGGTGAACGTGCCCGGCTACACGGCCGCCAAGTCCGGCCTGATCGGGCTCACCCGCGCGCTCGCCAACGAATGGGCGCCGCACGGCGTCAACGTCAACGCCATCGTGCCCGGTTACATCGGCACGGACAACACCCGGGCGCTCCGCGACGACCCGGGCCGCAACACCGCCATCCTCGAACGCATCCCCGCCGGCCGGTGGGGGGTACCCGGCGACCTCGCAGGCGCGGCGGTGTTCCTGGCCTCACCGGCGGCCGACTACGTCCACGGGGCCGCCGTTCCCGTCGACGGCGGCTGGCTCGGGCGGTAGCCACGATGAGATCCGTGGCCCTGCGGCGGCGGCCCGGCGTGCTGCTCACCGAGCTCGGTTTCGGTGCCGCCCAGGGCGGCAACCTGTACCGCGCCAGGAGCGAGGAGTCGTTCGCGGCCGCGGTCGACACCGCCTGGGATGCCGGTATCCGTTACTTCGACACCGCGCCGCACTACGGCCTCGGGCTCTCCGAGCGGCGCCTCGGCGCCGCCCTGCGCGCACGGCCACGCGACGACTACGTCGTCTCCACCAAGGTGGGGCGTCTGCTCGTGTCGTCCCCCGAGACCTCACACCTGACCGACCCGGAAGGTTTCGAGGTCGCGGCCGACCATCGCCGCGTCTGGGACTTCAGCCGCGACGGCGTGCTGCGGTCACTCGAGGCGAGCCTGGAGCGCACCGGCCTGGACCGGATCGACGTCGTCTACCTGCACGACCCGGACGACCACTGGCAGCAGGCCGCCACGGAGGCGGTACCGACCCTGGTCGGACTGCGCGACCAGGGCGTCATCCGGGCCATCGGCGCCGGCATGAACCAGTCGGCGATGCTCACCCGCTTCGTCCGCGAGACCGACATCGACCTGGTGATGTGCGCCGGCCGGTTCACCCTGCTCGAACAGGGCGCGCTGCACGACCTCCTGCCGGCCGCCGAGGAGGAGGGGGTGGCGGTGGTCATCGCCGGCGTCTACAACTCGGGCCTGCTGGCACGTGACCGGCCGCCGGCCGACGCCACCTACAACTACCAGCGGGCTCCCGCCGCGCTCGTCCACCGGGCGAGGCTCATCGCAGAGGTCTGCGAGAGCCACGGCGCCACCCTTCCCGAAGCCGCACTCGCGTACGCACGAACACCCCCCGCGGTCGTCAGCACGGTCGTGGGGATGGGTAGCGCGGACCAGGTGACGGAAACCGTCCGGCGCGCGGGCGCTGAGATCACGCCCGCCCTCTGGCCCGCGTTGGTGGCCGCGGGGCTCACCGGTCCCTGACTCAGGCCCTGGCCCAGCGCCGGTTGATACCGCCTCGGCAGCCTGCCCGAACCGGTGGGCCCGCGGCCCCGGCGAACCGGTCCCAGGTTCCCTCCTCGGTCGGCGTTCGCCGGGTTCCGGCCACCTCACCCGTAATGCCGCCAACGGGGTGAGCGCCAATAGAGCGTGCGCGGTGCGCAGTGCATGGTCGCCGGTCGGAGGCTGCCCAGCAGGCGACGCGCCAGGGATACATCGAAGTGCCGCCTCGGCAGGAGGTGCAGGCGGGCGCCGTTGAACAACGGCAGCAGCAGGGTCCGCTGGGTGATGTCGAAACCGAACGAAATGATCAGCAGACCGCTCGATGACGGGCCGAGCTCGACTCGGCGACGGCCGTGTGCACCAGCGGCTCGTCCGGAAGCCCGACGGCCCTACCCTTCGGCACTTGTTCGGCTCCTTCCCCGGAGTTCGGGTGAGTTCTGCCTCAAAGGGGTTTACGGCCAGTTTGACACGGCTCCGGAAAATGAGCGTACGAAAGGACAGGGGCGCGCCCGGACGGGCTGACGTAAAGTGATCGCGTCGGTTTACCTGCATCCTCATTGCCGAGGCCTACACTAAGGAACTCGACGCTCGGCCATCAAGAGACATTCATGTCTCCTGGTGGCATTGAGGTTGTCCACTCCCGACTTGTTCAAACCACTTCTGGACCGATCCGTCGGCGAAAACGCCTGTCAACCCAGCTCAGGTGAGGTACGCCATACTCATCGACTCCTTGGGTACGCCTACACTAACTCGCCTTACGTTCTATCGCGTTGCGTCCGTCCATATCTGGCCTGGCGGGAGAAGGTCAATTGCAACGAGCGGTTCGTGGATGCCGCGAGCAACCTCCGGCCACTATGGTGCGCGCTTGACGAAATAGGCAATGACGCCGGCACGCCTGGACGTCCAGGCGTGCTTTCGGCCTGCCTTTTCAGGTTCATGTTCCTGGTCGGACTCGAGATCGACCTCACGGCACTTCGTTACCACGTCGGTCAAGCCCGGCAACGAAGGTTTCAAGACGTGAGAAATTCCAGGTCGCAGCGCTATTCGCGGCGCTGCCGGAAAGCGTGATACCGCATATTGCCTCGTCATCGAGGTGATCTCAGCAAAGAACCAGAGCCGGCCGGGATGGTCCTGGATAGGCCGTCAGCGTGCTTATCCCCTCGACCAGACCGATGAGCAGCGGGAGATCATCGAGCCGATGCTTTCGCTGCTCAGGAAGCCGGGCGGGATCCCGGAGCATCCCTTCCGGACATCGCAGATGCAATCTTGCACCTCGGCCGGTCGGGTGTTCCGCTGGACTTCCGGCCGGGCAGAGCGTCCCCCTGGTACGCCTCGCCGGGTCACCCGCACGAGCCGCCCAGCGGCCATGTCACCGTATGCCCGCTTGGCCGATACGGGCTAGCACGGTGCAGGTCAAGGCGTCAAACCAGTCTGCCGACGGCAAACCCTCCGGCCGGCCCACAATTGATCACGCCGACCGCCGGAGAGCCGCATCCGTGAGGATGGTCCGCTCCGCCGCGGCCAACCGCTCCACCGCGCGCTCGAGGTCCTCCGCGCGCAGCGCAAACGGTAACCGCAGGAACCGTTCCAACGTGCCGTCCAGCCCGAAGCGGGGACCGGGCACGAGGCGTACGGCGTGCCGCTCGGCCGCGTCGGCCAGCGCGGTCGACATCGGACGGTCCAGTCGCGCCCACACCGAGAGTCCCCCGGCCGGACGGGTCGGGCTCCAGGAGGGCAGGTGCTTCTCCAACGCGGCAAGCAGCGCGTCTCGCCGGTGCGCCAGAACATCGAGCCGTCCGGGCAGCAGCTCGCCGAGCCTGGTCAGCATGTACGTGGCGGCCATCTGGTCGACCACCGAGCCGGCCAGATCGACGGAGCGTCGCTCGAGCGCGAGCCGCCGGACCAGCTCGGGGGTGGCGCGGATCCAGCCGACCCGCAGGCCACCCCAGAAGACCTTGCTGAGCGATCCGATGCTGATGACCCGGTCACGCCGATCGAACGCCGCGAGTGGCGGCGGCATCGGCGCACCATCCAGGTTGAGTTCGACGTGCGTCTCGTCCACCAGCAGGAGGGTGGAACGGCGGGTTGCCTCCCGGACCAGGGCTTCCCTGTCCCCAGCCGGGAGCACGGCACCCGTGGGGTTGTGAAAATCGATGATCACATAGGCGAGTACCGGGTTCGCCTGGGCCAACACGCCGGTCATCTGGTCAATGTCCCAGCTCCCGTCGCTCACCGACACCGACACCAGCCGGGCATTGGCCTGGCGCAGGGCGTCGATCGCGTTGGGGTAGCTGGGCCGTTCGACCATCACCAGGTCGCCGCTGGTCACCAGCTGCCGGGCGAGAAGATGCACCGCGCCCTGCGCCCCGGTGGTCACCATGATCTGGTCCGGGGTGGTCGGCGCGCCGCGTTCCGTGTATCTGACGGCGATCGCCTCGCGGAGCTGCGGGATGCCGGCCGGGTGGTAGCCGTGCCCGTTCAGCCGCTGGTCTTCGGCCAGTTCCGGCCCGAGGTTGGCGACCGCCCAGCCGAACGCGGCGGTCACCACCTCCAGTGCCGGCGGGGGCACCGCGATGGCCAGGTCGAGGACGCCGGGTTCGGACCGGATGCCCGGAGCCAGCGGCGCCGCGCCGCGGTTGCGCCGGGCCGGCAGGGTGGTCCAGTTGCCCGCTCCCGGGCGGCTGACCAGCAGGCCTTCGCCGCGCAGATTTTCGTAGGTGTTGGCCACGGTCGCCCGGCTGACCCGCAACTGCTCCGCGAGGCTCCGCTCGCTGGGAAGGCGGGCGTGAATGGGAAGACGCCCGTCCAGCAGGAGACTACCCAAGATCGAGGCCAGACGCTCATGCATGGTACCGGCTCCAGCCGTCTGCCAGCCATTTAGGAGCTTGGCCAACGTTCCCGCCGAAACCGTAACCGTCATGCAGGCCAGTTTGCCGCGACTGGCCTGTGCGATCAAGTTCGCCGCCGTCTAGGCTTTTGGCAGGAGCTATTCGGCCTCCTTACTTTAGGCCCTCAAGGATTCGAACGGGGATCAGTAACGAACGGGGATCAGTAAGAATTTGTGGATCTACGCACCACCATGGCGGTCGAACCAGCCTGTCCGGAATGACCGGACCGCTTCGCGGGTAACAACAGTCCGCGTGACGCACTGGCCCATTGTGCATCAGAGCTGGTGGCTCAATACCGGGCGACGACCGCCTTTTCCACACGGGAGATTTGCATTGCGTAGCAATGATCACCCCTTGCCGGAAACCGGCCAGGGGGTTCAATCGACGTTTCGGCAGGATGTCCGGGTGGCGCTACGGGAAACCGTCCCGGTCGCCATGGGCTACCTTCCGCTCGGCTCCGCGTACGGGCTGTTGTTCGCGAGCAGCGGCCTGCAATGGTGGTGGGCGCCGGTGTGCAGCGTGCTGATCTTTGCCGGGGCGATGCAGTTTCTGTCGGTTGGGCTGCTGTCCACCCACACCTCGCTCACCGCGATCTTCATCACCACGTTCATCGTCAATTTCCGCCACGTCTTCTACGGCCTGTCCTACCCGATGAGCAGAGTGCGCCGTCGGCCGGCCCGGGTGTACGGCATGTGGGCTCTCACCGACGAGACGTACTCCCTGCTCGCCGGCCGGGCCGACGATCCCGCCCTGACCAGCCGGCGGATCACCCTCATCCAGCTGTTCAGCCACGGCTACTGGGTGCTCGGCGGCGTGATCGGCGCCGTCGGGGCGATGGCGCTGCCCAACAGCATCGCCGGCATCGACTTCTCCCTCACCGCGCTCTTTGTCGTGCTGGCCTACGAGCACGTGTCCAAGCCGGAGAACAAGGGTGCGGTCGCCATGGGGCTGGCGGCCAGCGCGGTGGCCCTCGCGATCGGCCGCAGCCAGTTCCTTTCCGTCGCGATGGCGACGTTCCTCGGCCTCGTCCTCATCAGCTACCTCCGTCAAAACAGGAAGATGTCCGATGGACCTGAGTTACGTTCTCCCGGCGATTCTGGTGATGGCGGCGACTACCTTCCTGCTTCGGGCGGCGCCGTTCCTGGCCCTGCAGAAGGTCGCTCAGGCGCCCCTGGTGCGCTACCTCGGCCTGGTGATGCCTGCCGGGGTCATGGTGATCCTGGTCTTCTACAGCCTGAGCACGGTTGAGCTGACCGTGCCGCCGTACGGAGTGCCCAGCATCATCGGCGTCGGGGCGACCCTCTGGATGCACGCGTGGCGACGCAATCCCCTGCTGAGCATCGTCATCGGTACCTGCTCCTACGTCGGCGCGCTGCACCTGATGACCTGAACCGGCCGATCGGTCGGCCACAGTGCGGCCGGTCCGCAACCCCGAGCTGACCGGCCGCACCGACTCAGGCGTGTCCCGTCGCGCCGGGGCACCTGAACCCCACCGTGCCGTGAGCGGCCGGGACACCGGGCCCTTCGAGGGGCACGCCCGTGACCGCCGATGAGCGCGCATCAGCTCCAGCGGCGGGCCGGCGACCGCTCCCGGAGGGGACCCTCAGCCAGGACCAGGTCCAGGGACACGGCGAGAGCCTGTTACGGGCCCGCCACCATACCGAGGTCGTGCAGTGGATGCTCGAGGTGGTCATCGCCCTGCCGGAAGGCTAGTGCCGCGTCTTTGATCGCCGGCGCGATTATCCGCGGTTTCTGATGCTGTTCGGCAGGCTGTGCCTTCCAGGGTGGGGAGGGCATTGACATGGCATCGATACTTGCCAATCATGAGGCGTTTACGATGGACAGCCATAGCGGCGTCCCTACTCATCACCGCCACCGCCGCCGTCACTGCGACACCGGTGCAGGCCGGGGCCGCGCCATCCACCGACGACCGGCTCGACGTCTACGCGGGCACGCTCGACAACCGCCAGTGGGACGCGTTGCGCACCGCCGGACTGGCGGCGGACGAGCTCGGCCGCGCACCGATTCCCGGCCGCAAGGCCCCGGTCGAGGTCATCCTCAGCCGCGGGCAGGCGGACCGGCTCGGGAAAGCCGGCGTTCCCCTGTCGCGCAAGCCGGCGAGCGCATCGACGCGCTCCCGCAAGGCCGCCGGCCCCACGGTCTTCCGGCCCTACAACACCCCTGGCGGCATCCGTGCGGAGCTGACCACCACCGCGGCGCGTTTCCCGCAGCTGGCGAAGCTCGAGACGATCGGCACGACGGTCCGCGGAGTCCCGATCCAGGCGGTCAAGGTCACCCGGAACGCCCGGACCCTGCCCGACGGCCACCGACCGGCCGTGCTCTACTTCGGCGGGCAGCACGCCCGGGAATGGATCACCCCGGAGATGACCCGGCGGCTGATGCACCACGTCCTCGACAGCTACGGCACCGACCCCACCATCACCAGCCTGCTGAACACCACCGAGCTGTGGTTCCTCCCGGTCGCCAATCCCGACGGCTACGACCTCACCTTCACCAACGACGAATACCGTTACTGGCGCAAGAACATGCGTGACAACAACGGCGACGGCCGGTACGGACCCGAGGACGGCGTCGACCTGAACCGTAACTTCGCCGAGAGGTGGGGGTACGACAACGAGGGATCGTCGCCGGAACCGGACGACGAGACCTATCGGGGCCCCTCGCCGCAGTCCGAGCCGGAGACCCGGGCGATGGACGCGCTGTTCCGCCGAGTCGGCTTCGAGTTCCTGGTCAATTACCACTCGGCCGCACAGCTCATTCTCTGGGGCGCCGGCTGGCAGGTCGAGACGGTCAGCCCGGACGATCAGATCGCCATGGCGCTGGCCGGTGACGATGACCATCCGGCCGTACCCGGGTATGACCCGGACATCACCGCCGAGCTCTATGTCACCAACGGCGACACCAATCATCACGCCCAGGTCCGGACCGGAACCATCGGTTTCGCCCCCGAGATGTCGACGTGCCAGACCGCCTCGGAATCGGATCCGGACGACGCATGGCGACCGGAGGACTGCCGTACCGAATTCGATTTCCCCGACGACGAGAAGCTGATCCAGGCCGAGTTCGCCAAGAACGTGCCGTTCGCCTTGTCACTCGCCCGGTCGGCACCGAACCCTGCCGATCCGGTTTCCGTGGTCGGCCGGTCGACCAGGGACTTCACTCCCGATGCCTTCCCCGATTCCTACGGCACCACCCAGCAGGTGGCCGTGGTCGCCAAGCGCTCGCTGCGTAATGTGCGGCTACATGCCAGGATCCACGGCAGAGAGCGTACGGCCGCAGTGGCCGAATGGCACGGCGGAAAAAGGTACGGCGGCAGCGCGGACAAGTACTTCACGGAGCTGCGGGGAACCGTCACCGGGCAGAAGCCCGGCGACCGGGTGACCGTCTGGTTCACCGCCGCCGGCGGAAAGACCAGCGCACCCTTCACCTATACGGTCAACCGGCAGGTCGGTGGCGACGTGCTGGTGCTGGCCACGGAGGACGTCACCGGCATCGAACCGGCGAACACCGACGGTGCCACCGAGGCCCGGTACGCGGACACGTACGTCAAGGCCCTCGCGCGGTCCGGTCACACCGCCGACGTCTACGACATGGACACGCACGACCGGCAGGCCCCGCATCCGCTCGGCGTCCTGTCGCACTACCGGGCGGTCGTCTGGGAGACCGGCGACGACATCGTCCCGCGCAACCCGGGTCAGCCCGAATGGGCCACCACCCGGGCCACCTTCGAGACCGACCTGGCTGTCCGCGACTACCTCAACGAGGGCGGCAAACTGCTGCACGCCGGCCAGTATGCCCAGTACCCCGCGCTCGGTTTCGCCTACAAGCCGCAAGGACCCGGAGAATGCGGCGACGGCGGCGACGACTGGAACTGCCAGCCCTTGAGCGACGACTTCCGGCAGTACTGGCTCGGCGCGGGAGCGTACGTGGACAACGGCGGCACCGCGGCGGTGACCGGCACCGCCGGCACGTTGGCGGGCTTTTCCGCCCCGACCGGGGCGCAGCAGCACACGGCGGCGTTCCTGAGCACCTCGAGCGAGCTGCCACCGGCTAAGTTCCCCCAGTTCTCCAGTACGGTCCCGATGGCCTGGCAGCAGGACGGCCCAGGCCCCTATGATCCGGTCGACGGGGACAGCTATCTGTGGAGCGGCCGCTCGAACTCCTCGTTCAAGCGGCTGACCAGAACGGTTGACCTGACCACCGCCCGGGACGCCCACCTGCGGTTCAAGACTTCGTTCGACACCGAGTCCACCGCCGACTTCCTCTTCGTGGAGGTGCACGAGACCGGCACTGACAACTGGACCACGCTGCCCGACGCCGGCGGCCTGACCAGCACGGACGTCGGGTGGATCTGCGAGTACGAACGCCTCGACCCGCATCCGTTCATGGCGCACTACTGGGCCGAGGACTGCGCGCCCCACGGCTCCACCGGCGACTGGAACGCGGCGACCGGCAACAGCGGCGGGTGGAAGGAGTTCAACGCCGACCTGTCCGCGTACGCGGGCAAGCAGGTCGAGGTCTCCATCAGTTACATGTCCGACTGGTACGGCCAGGGCTACGGCGTCTTCCTCGACGACGTGCGTCTGGACGTCAACGGTGCGACCGTCACCCGTACCTCCTTCGAGACGGACCTGGGCGGCTGGACCGTGGCCGGGCCGCCGCCGGGCTCCGCGCCCAACCCCACCGACTGGACCCGGGCCGGGCACGTCTACGACTTCGGCGCCGCGACCGCCACCCCGGCCACTCTCTATTTCGGTTTCGGCCCGGAGAAGCTGACCGCGGCGGACCGCACCGACCTGTTGTCCCGGTCGATGCGGCAACTCCTGAGGTGAGCGGGGAGGGCCCACGCCGTGGTGGCGTGGGCCCTGCGGGCGCCGGAAATCGCCCCTGAGCTCGGGCCCGCCGGATTTTTCGTTGGTCGTCTCAACCTTTCCGGGTGCCGGTCGCGACAGTATGCCGAGAGCATCGCCTTCGAGAGAGGACCGGGATGCGGCCCGAGCACCTGCGGGAGTACGTCGAATTCGTCTCCGTCCGGCTGCCACGACTGCACCGCACCGCGTTCCTGCTGTGCGGGGACAAGCATCTGGCGGAGGACATCGTCCAGTCCTCCCTGACGACGCTGTTCGTGCAGTGGCGGCGCATCTCGGCGGTGGAAAACGTCGACGGGTACCTGCACCGGATTCTGGTGCGGCGTTACCTGGATGAACGGCGCCGCAAGGGTTTCGGTGTGCTGCTCGGCGATCGCCTGCCGGACACGCCGGCCGCCCCGGCGCGGGCCGTCGAGGAACGCGACTTCCTGATGACGGCGCTACGCGGGCTGCCGAGAAAGCAGCGCGCGGTGGTGGTTCTGCGCTACTACGACGACCTGTCGGTGGAGCAGACCGCGGCGGTCCTTGGTTGCTCGGCGGGCACCGTCAAGAGCCATAGCTCGCGAGGCCTGGCCGCGTTGCGCGGGGTGCTGAGGGCGGAACAACCGGCTAGCGGGAACGGAAAGTGAGTCCAGTGGTGAATGACGAACAATTGCTGCGCGAGCGCCTCGGCGAGGTCGACGTACCGCCTTCGGGGCTCGGCATGGACCAGGTCCTCGCCGCCGGTTTCCGGCGGGTGCGCCGGCGGAGGATCGCCACGGTGGCCGGCACGGCCGCGCTGACCCTGGCGGTGCTTGCCGTGACGCCGGCGCTGCTGCCCGCGGATCGGGAGCCCGACGGCAAGGTGGATCCGGTGCTTGCCACGAAGGCGCCGTCCGCTGAGGTCGCGCCGTCCTGCACGTCGGCGTTCACGCTGCCGGTGCCGAAGGGTGCCGGCCCCATCGACCTGGTCGACGTCGACCCGACCGGCCGTCACATTGTCGGGAACGGCAGCAAAGGCCAGGACTTCGTGCCGTTCGCCTGGAACGACGGCAAGGTCGACCGGATCCAGCAGTTCGCCGCGTCGGTGGAGATGTTCGACGTGAACTCCTCCGGCACCGCGCTCGGCCGGGCCGACGACAGCAAGGGCGGGCTGGAAACGTTCTTCCGGTATCGCAACGGCAAGGTGACTCCGCTGAGCATGCCCGCCGGCCGCTGGCAGACGAACGGGTGGCCGCAGATCAACACCGCGGGTGACATCATCGCCACCGCCCAGCCCGCCGACAGTCTTGAGGGCAAGGGTGCGGTGATCCTGCTGTGGCCGGCGGGCAGGACGACACCGGAGAAGCTGCCGTTGCCGAAGGACGCCGCCGCCCACGACCTGGCCGGCAACGGCGCCATCGCCGGCATCCTGCGCGACAGGTCCAAAGACACCAGCGTCGCCTACGTCTGGGACCGTGCCGGCAAGGGCCGCGCGCTGGAGACGCCGCCGGGTGTGTCCAGCGGGGCGTACGCCATCAGCAGCAACGGCGCCTGGGCGACCGGTGGCCTGTGGCCGGAACACGAGGATCCATCGGCGGCCCTCTGGAACGTGGCCACCGGCAAGCTCGTCGCCCGGTTCGGGCAGGCACCTGGCCACCGCATCAACTCCGACGGCCTGGTCGTCACCATGGACGGCGCACTCTTCCGCGACGGCAAGCCGGTGACCCTGGTCAGCGGCGCCACCAGCCAACCTGGGGTCACCGGGGTCGCGGACACCGGCCTGGTAACTGGCACCACCTCTCGCAACTACCAGTGCTGACACGCCGATCACCTTGGTGGTCCATGCACCGGTGCCGCCCGACGGCCCGTATCCGGTGAGTGCTTCCCCCGCTCCGTGGATGCGGGGGAAGCTCACCCCGGCCGGCTGGGTCAGGTGGCAGGCGTCCACTGCTGTGCCGGCGTGCCGTTGCAGACGAAGATCTGCAGCTGCGTCCCGTCGGCGGTGGCGCTCCCCGGGTCGTCCAGGCAGCGCCCGGACCGCGGATTCACCAGCGCGGAGTTGCCGCCGGGCAGCCAGCGCTGCGCGGCCGTGCCGTTGCACGTCCACAGCTGCACCCGGGTGCGGTCGACGGTGCCACCGTTGCTGACGTCGAGGCACTTGCCGAGGGCGCGAAGCGTGCCGCCCGCGCCGGGCGTGTAGGTCCACGTCTGGGCGGCTGACCCGTTGCAGCGCCACAGCTGCACCCGGGTGCCGTCGGCGGTGCCGGCGTTCGACACGTCCGCGCACTTGCCGGCGATGCCGGAGCGCATCGCAGCGGTGTGCAGCCCGCCGCTTGCGACGAGCGCGGCCTCGACCGTCGCGGCGGCGGCCCGCATCCCGGCCTCGTTGGGATGATATTGGGACCGGCCCGGCGGCGGGTGCCCCGACTCCACCCATGGGTCGATCGAGCAGGCGTCGTGGGCTCGGCTGGCGGCGGCGAGGTCGACCACGGTGGCACCGGCGGACGACGCCGCGGCGGAGGTTGCGGAGGCGAGGCGGGCGGCGATGCTGCGCTCGTAGGCGAGCTGGTCCGCGGTGAGCGGGACGCCTGCGCAGCCTGCGGCATCCGGCATGATCGTGAAGTAGGTGACCAGGTAGACCCGCGCAGCCGGGGCGGCGTTGTGCACGGCGTCGACCACGTTCTCGATGCGCCCAGCGAGCACGGTGAAGGTCTGATCGATGGCGCCCCGGTCGACGCTCGCGCAGTTACTTCCGCCGTCGTTCTGGCAGGTGTAGGCGCCGAGGCTGCCGAGGTAGTCGACGTCGTTGCCGCCGATGGTCACGGTGACCACGTCGGTGCCGGCGGTCACCGCCCGGATCTGCGGCGGTTGGCCGGACTGGCCCGCGGTCAGCACGTTGGCCGTGGTCGCGCCGCTGCACGTGACGTCGGTCAGGTTCGCACCGATCTCCCGCGCCACGACGCTGGGATAGTTGTCGGCCGACCGGGAACAGGCCGCGGCGGAGCCGCCGGGCTGCGTCGGCGGGATGCCCGGACCGGCGGCGAACGAGCTGCCGATCGCCACGTAGTCGAGCCCGGAGGCCGTGCCGGCGGCCCGGGCGGATGCGATCGGGGCGGCGCCCGACAGGGTCAGCGCCGCGGCCAAGAACACGTGCAGGCCTGGCATCACATGCCTCCATGAAACGGGAACCCGGACCCCGACAACGTTGTCAACAACACCGCTCCAGCGCAATCCCGCTATCGAATTTTATCGATAACCGGTCAGTGGTCCGCCCGGAAGACGTTCACCTCGCCCTGCATCCTCGTGGTCCGGGTCCGAGACGGTGAGATCGCCGAATCGCGACCGTCCGACCACGTGGCCGGCCCCCGTTCGCCGCGAACCACCCCTGTGCCACGGCGGCCGTTTCCACTCGGTCCCCGCGTAGCATCAGCAGTTCCCCGACTGCGAGCAGCAGGCGACCGTCGGGGAGCACCAGAAGAAGGATGGCGGCGGCCGGCCAGCCCGCGAATCGCAACCGCGGGCGGCCGGGCATCAGCATCGCCAGGAACGTGCCGGCCACGCCCAGTGCGGCGATGACGAGGCCGGCGGGTAGCGGGTCGAGGCCGGTGACGATCGCACCCATCCGCGAGGCCCGGCATCCACGCCCGGCTGGCAACCCGAAACCGGGTAGAGATTGCGGTGTGGGCCCACGAGACGGGCCTGGCCGGACACGATCCGGTCTCGTACGGTGACAGCTGAGGTGAATGCTCGTTGGCCCCGACGACGACCGCCTGTCAGCTCCACATAAATGCGGCCGGTTCTGCTCAACTGCGAGCGGCGTCGGCCGATAGCCCAGCCATGGGCTCTCTCCGGATACGGATCTTTCTGCTGGCGACAGCGGGCGTGGTGGCCGGACTGATCGCCGGGTACGGCACCGGCGCCGGTGACCTCGCGTACGCCGTGGCCTACCTCGCCCTGTGCGGCCTGGCCTGGTGGGGGGCGCTGCGGGTGGTCCGCCCTGCCGATCGCCGCCCATGGCTGCTGATCGCGCTGGCCCAGACGGTGTGGTTCCTCGGCGACGCGATCGAGATCCTCTACACGTACCTGGTCGGCGAGGCGCCCTCGGTGGGTCTGGCCGACGTCTGCTGGCTCGGCGGGTACCCGCTGATGACTCTTGCCCTGGTGCAGATGGCTCGCCGGCGCGCACCGGGCCGGTTGCGCGGAGCTGTGCTCGACGCCGGCACCCTCACCGTGGCAGCCGCCCTGCTCGGCTGGGAGTTCCTGATCTCCCCGTACCTGGGCCAGGGCTACTCGGTGCTGGAGACGGTGGTGCCGGCGCTGTACCCGGTCGCAGACGTGGTGCTGCTGGCCGGGGCGCTGATCATCGCCCTCTCGCCGGGCACCCGGGGCACCCCCACCCGGCTGATGTTCGCGGCGGCCGCCCTGTATCTCGGCAACGACCTGGCCATCAACATCCTGCCCATACTGACCGACCAGGGCCTGTTGCCGGAGTCGATCGGCTACGAGTTCTCGTCCCGGCTGGGCACGGTTGTCATGTTCGGCAACGCCCTGGTCAGCGTGGCCCTGTTGCACCCCGGCCGGGCCGAACTGACCCGGGCCGGCCATCAGCTCACCCACCTGCATCCGGCCCGGGTGTTGTTTCTCGGTCTGGCGTTGATGACCACACCGGCGCTGACCCTGCTGCACGCCGGGTTCCACGCCAGGACGATCGTGGCATTGGGTGGCGCGGCGCTGTGCACGACGTTCGTGCTGAGCCGCTTCACGATGGCGGTGCGTGAGCAGGACCGCGCCCAGGCCCGGCTGGTTCATCAAGCGCAGCACGACCCGCTCACCGGGTTGTCCAACCGGGCGGTGCTGGGTGACCGGCTCGCCCGCCTGCGGCCAACCTCGGCGGAACCGGTCGCCGTGCTCTACCTCGACCTCGACGGTTTCAAGGAGGTCAACGACCGGTACGGCCATGAGGCCGGTGACGCGGTGCTGGTGGCGATCGCCCAGCGGCTCTCCGCCCTGGTCCGGATCGGCGATCTGGTGAGTCGCCTCGGCGGTGACGAGTTCGTGCTGCTGTGCCCGGGGGTCGGGGAACGCGAGGCGGTCTGGCTGGCTGAGCGGATCCTCGCCGACGTCGCGCAGCCGGTGGTATTCCGCGGCCACCACCTGACCGTCGGTGCCAGCATCGGCATCGCCGCGACCGCGGGCGGCGCCGACGCGCGTGGCGACAGGACGGTGCTGCGGTCCGCGGACGCGGCGATGTATCAGGCCAAGCGGCTCGGCCGTGGCCGGTGGGTGCTGGCCGGCGCCGAACCGGATTTCCTGACGCCCGTGGCCGTCCCGGCCTGATCAGACGTACGCAGCCGGGCCGTCCGCCAGCGCCCAAGATCAACGGCGGATCACCGCGTTCGACGATGCTGAGGTCCAGCCCTGAACTGCGCCCGAAGCCCGTCGCTGACGGCCATCGCGAGGGAAGCCGGCTGACCCGCCGGCTAGCGCAGGAATGGCTCCAGCAGTTCGCCGGCTCGGGCGCGGATGCCCGCGGAGTCGCCGCCGGCCTCGATGAGACTGGATGCGCTGTAGACGATCGCGTTGATCAGCTCGGCGGTGGTTGCCGGGTCGGGCAGGGCCATCACCCGCAGCGCATCGACCAGCGGATGGGACAGCTGCTCGTGCATCACCCGGCTGCTGTCGTCCAACTGCTGACCGGGCGCGATCGCGGCAAGCGCTCGGGCCACCGCATGCTCGCCCTCGGCGACCAGTTCCAGGTTGGTGTCGACGTACGCCAGCACCTGGGCGCCCGGCCCACCGGCTGCGGCCATCGCATCGGCCACTCGGGCCGACCAGCGGGGGAAAACGTCCTGGATGAGGGCGTCGAGCAGGTCCTGGCGCGAGCGGAAGTACTCGTAGGCCGAGGATCGGGCCAGACCGGCGCGCCCGGCGACCGCCGCGAGTGACGGAGCCGTGCCCGGCTCCTCGGCCAGGATGGCACGGGCCGCGTCGAGCAGCGCCCGATGCTGGGCGGCGCGGTGCTCGGCGACAGTGGGCGCCGAGATGCGCGGCACCGTGCCTCCTTCGAATCGCCTAGCTGGAAAGCTTTCCGTCGACCATTTCTACCACCCGGTCACAGTGCTCGAGCACGGCAGTGTCGTGCGTGACCATCACCGTCGCCACCCCGGCGTGTTTGGTTTCGCGGGCCAGCAACTCGACCACCTCGTGGCTGCGCGCCCGATCGAGTGCCGCGGTCGGCTCGTCGGCCAGCAGCAGCGACGGGCCGCCGATCAGCGCCCGGGCGATGCCGACGCGCTGCCGTTCGCCGCCGGAGAGCTGATGGGGGCGCCGGTGGGCCTTGTCGGCCATCCCGACCTCGGCGAGCAACTGCTCGGCGTCGCGTCCCCCGACGCGCCGGGGGTTGAGGTGGTGGATGAGTCGTAGCTGGTCGATCGCGGTCAGCGCCGGGAGGAGGTTGCCGTTCTGGAAGACGAAGCCGATGTGCTCGCGCCGGTAGGCGGTGCGTGCGCCGGCTTCATGGCGGCCAGATCGTTGCCGTCGATGGTGACGCTGCCCTCGTCCGGCACGGTCAGCCCGCCGGCCACGGCGAGCAGGCTGGATTTGCCGGCGCCCGACGGTCCGACCACCGCAACCAGTTCGCCGGGCGCGACGGTCAGGCTCACCGCGTCCAGCGCTGTGATGGTGTCGTCGCCGTCTCCGAGGCGGAGGGTCACCCCGGCCAGGCGCACTCCGGTGCGAGTCGTGGTGTCGAGCTTCATCGCTGTGCTCCCAGGGCGGCCAGCGGGTTCACCGTGGCGATACGGACGATGGCGGTGGCCGCGCCGAGCAGGCCGAGCGTGATCAGCAGCCCGGCCGCGGTCAGGACGGCGGGGGCCTCCAGGGCGAACGGCACGTCACCGCCGGACACAAGGGCACCCACGCCCAGGCCGGTCAGCACCCCGAGGGCGCAGGCGGCCAGCAGGATCAGCAGGGCCTGCGCGAGACCGTCACGAAGCAGGTACGCCCGGGACGCGCCGATTGCCCGCAGGACCGCCAGTTCGTGCCGGCGGTGGATGGTCCACACCGTGAAGAACGCGCCCACGACCAGGGCCGAGATGGCGTACAGGAAGACCTGGATGAGGGTGAGGGTCGAGGTCTCGGCGCTGTAGCCGGGCGAGGTCGCATAAGCGTCGGCGAGCGTCAGGGTGGTAGTGCCGGCGGCGGCGTCCCCGGCCCCGAGATCGAGGGCAGCACCCTCGCGTGCCTTGATCGCCACCGCGGTCGCCTCTCCCCCGGCGCCGGTGTGGATCCGGCGCCACGTGTCCAGCGGCAGGTAGGCCACGTCGACGTGCCCGAACGTACGCTGATCGGAGGTAGCCCCGACCACCGTCAGTTTGACGCCGAGCCGGTCGATGGTGATCGTGTCGCCTAGGCGCAGCCCGGCGTCGAGCAGCGTGCTGGAGACGACGAGTCCGTCGGGGCTGCCCAGCCGGGATCCGCCGGCCGGCACCGGGTCCAGGAAAGAGCCCGGCCGCACACCGAACAGCGCCAGGTCGACCGGCACCCCGGCGCCGCTGTGTGCGTTCACCAGCGTGTTGCCGAACGGCTCGGCCGCCTCGACACCCGGTTGCCCACGCCAGGCCGCCACCTGCCCGGCATCGATGACACTGCGCGAAAAGGCGCCATCCACCCGGGTCCCCTCGGCGAACCCGAACGCCGTGACCGGCATCCGCTGCAGGCCGGACACACCATCGTTGACCAGCCCGGACGACAGGCCGGACAGCAGCACCATGAGCACCGCGATCAAGGCCACCACCGCACCCATCAACGCGAATCTCGAACGCGCGAACCGCAGCTCGCGCAACGCCAGGAACATGACCCCTCCAGCAAGCTTGCCGACATAGCGTCGGCAACTATACCGACACGATGTCGGCAAGGAAGGGTCGAGGCCAGTTTTTACCGTCTGCCCCACGTGGATCGGACCCCCTGCGTATGGTTGCCGTCGCAAGACTGGCGGCAAGGTGTGACGCGGTGGTGCTCGGGAGATCGTCCGGGCGCCGAGATCGGGGATCAGGGCGTGTCGGTCGAGGATTGGCTGTTGACAGCGTGGCAGCGGGAGAACCGCGCGACGTCGCTGCCGGCGTGGTGTGTGGGCAGCCGAGCAGAGGCCTTGATCGATGGTGCGGGGTATTTTGACCGGCTGGTTGACGAGGTCGGTGCATTGCAGCGTGATGATCACTTGTTCTTCACCGATTGGCGGGGAGACCGCGACCAGCTCCTGCGTGACGGCGGGCCGACGGTGGGGCAGTTGTTCGGGGCGGCGGCCAGGCGCGGCGTGGTGGTGCGTGGGCTGATGTGGCGCTCGCACCTGGATGTGCTGCAGTTCAGCCAGGAAGAGAACCGCCAGGTCAGTGAGGAGATCGAAAGCTGCGGCGGTCAGGTGCTGCTTGACCAGCGGGTGCGTCGTGGTGGCTCGCATCATCAGAAGCTCGTGGTGCTGCGGCACCTCGATGCGCCGGAGCGCGACGTGGCCTTCGCCGGTGGCATCGATCTGTGCCACGGCCGCCGTGACGACAGCGTCCACCGCGGGGACCGTCAGGCGGTGGCGATGTCGAAGCAGTACGGGCCCCACCCGCCCTGGCACGATGTGCAGGTCGAGCACCGGGGACCGGTGGTCGGAGCACTGGACACCTGTTTCCGCGAGCGCTGGAACGATCCGACCTCATTGGTGGTCAAGCGGCCGGTGGCCTGGCTCAGCGACAAGGCCCGCGGCGCCACCCTGGAGGTTTCCCCGCTGCCGCCACAGCCACCCGATCCTCCTGAGTGCGGGCCACACACGGTGCAGGTGCTGCGCACCTATCCGAAGGTGCGCCCCGCTTACCCGTTCGCTCCGGGCGGCGAGCGGTCCATTGCGCGCGGCTACGCCAAGGCGATCCGCCGGGCTCGGAGACTGATTTACCTGGAGGACCAGTACATGTGGTCCACCGAGATTGCCCGCTTGTTCGCCCGGGCACTTCGCGACAACCCGGAACTGCACCTCGTCGTGGTGGTGCCGCGGTATCCCGACATCGACGGTGCGCTGGCGTTACCGCCCAACCTCGTCGGGCGGCAGCAGGCCATCGCCGTGTGCCGCAAGGCCGGCGGTGAGCGGGTGCACGTCTTCGACGTGGAGAACCCCGAAGGCGTGCCGGTATACGTGCACGCCAAGGTTTGTGTAGTCGACGACGTCTGGGCCTGCGCGGGCAGCGACAACTTCAACCGCCGGTCCTGGACGCACGACAGCGAGCTGTCCTGCGCGGTCCTGGATGACACCCGTGACCTGCGCGAGCCCCGGGATGTCGCCGGGACCGGCGACGGGGCGCGGGTTTATGCCCGCGCCCTGCGGCTGCGATTGATGGGTGAGCACCTGGACCGCCCGGCCGGCGACGCATCAGACCTCGTCGATCCGCGAAAGGCGGTGCAGGCCATCGAGAGCTCAGCTCACGCGCTGGAAGCCTGGCACGCCTGCGGCCGCCACGGCCCACGCCCGTCCGGACGACTGCGGCCGCACAAGCCGGAACGGTTGCATCCCTTCGCCCGGATGTGGGCGCTGCCGGTGTACCGGGCCGTCTATGACCCGGACGGCCGTCCCCGTCGAGATCGCGTACGCCGCCGCTGGTGAGCGATGGGCGGATCCCGCCGCCGGATGTCGCCCCGCCGACCGGGTCGGTGGCATCGACCCGCCGCGGCGAAACCCGGCCGGGCGGCCCGGCCCGGCGCCGCGCCGACGAGGACGTCCTGACCGACGACCGATAAGGATTCGGCAAACAGTTCTGCAACAAACCTGCACATCTTATTTATTGACTCTCATATATCGGCGGGTGAAGATTTCCTCACGGAACAACCGTCCCGGAGGCCGCCGACGCCACTCCCGAGGACGTGCCGCACGTGCGGTGACACGAGCTTTCACACCGTATCCCGCTGCAAATCGACGGCCTTTTGTCACAATGGTCGCCATGCTGCGTGCTGCACCCTGCGCACCTCCGGCGGTGTCCATTTGTGACAAGGAGAAACACCGAATGACACCGTTACCCCGGGCCCGCCGGCTGCGCCGGCTCGCCGGCGCAGCCGGACTGGTCGCCCTGGTGACCGCGGGACTCGCCGTCACCGTGACCAGCGCCGAGGCCGCGACCCTGTTCACCGCCGACTTCGAGTCGGGCAGCACCAGCGGCTGGTCCAAGTCGGGCGGCACCTGGTCGGTCGTCGCGGACGGCTCGCAGACGTTGCGGCAGAGCAACGTCAGCAGCGAGAACGCACGTGAGCTCGGCGGCGACGCCGGGTGGACCGACTACACCGTGTCGGCGAGGGTCAAGCCGATCTCGTTCGGCTCGGGTGGCTTCGCCGGGCTGCTGGCCCGCGCGAAGAGCTCGACCACGTTCTACCGGCTGGCGCTGCTGCCCGGCCAGGCGCAGCTGCAGGCGGTCAACAGCGGCAGCGTCACCGTGCTGGGCACCTCGGCGCGGACCGTGACCACCGGAACCTGGTACACGGTGAGCCTGACCGTCACCGGCACGACCATCACCGGCACCGTCGACGGCGCCACTGTGGGTTCCGGCACCGGCTCGGTCTCCGCGTCGGGCCGGATCGGCCTGCAGACCGGGTACGCGTCCGCGGGTTTCGACGACGTCACGGTCACCACCTCGGGCGGCGGCACCCCGTCGCCGACCGGCCCGACCAGCAGCCCTCCGACGAGCCCGACACCCGGCCCCACGGCGACCACTCCGCCCCCGGCCACGAGCGACGTCCTCTACGTGGCGCCGAACGGCAGTGCGAGCGCGGCCGGCACTCAGGCGAGCCCGACGACGCTCACCTCGGCGATCACCCGGATCGTCGCCGGCGGCACCATCTATCTGCGCGGCGGGAACTATCCGTTCTCGCAGACGGTCACCATCGCGCCGGGCAACAACGGCACCTCGAGTGCCCGCAAGACGCTGTCCGCCTACCCGGGTGAGACCCCGGTGCTGAACTTCTCGGCCATGGCCGAGGACCCGGCGAACCGCGGGCTGGCCGTCAACGGATCGTTCTGGCACATCTACGGCATCGTCGTCGAACGCGCCGGGGACAACGGGATCTTCGTCGGCGGCAGCAACAACATCCTCGAGCGCACGATCACCCGCTTCAACCACGACACGGGCCTGCAGCTGTCCCGGACCACCTCCGACACCCCCAGCAGCCAGTGGCCCGCCAACAACCTCATCCTGAGCGCGGAGTCGCACGACAACGCCGACTCCGACGGTGAGGACGCCGACGGTTTCGCCGCGAAGCTGACGGTCGGCTCGGGCAACGTCTTCCGCTACGCCGTGTCACACAACAACATCGACGACGGCTGGGACCTCTACACCAAGACGGACACCGGGCCTATCGGCGTGGTCACCATCGAGGACTCCGTGGCCTACAACAACGGCACGCTGAGCAACGGCGGCCAGGCCGGCAACGGTGACCGCAACGGCTACAAGCTCGGCGGGGAGGACATCAAGGTCAACCACATCGTCCGGCGCAGCATCGCCTTCCGCAACGGCAAGCACGGGTTCACCTATAACAGCAACCCGGGCCAGCTGACGATCTCGAACAACATCAGCATCGACAACACCGAACGCAACTTCAGCTTCGACGCCGGCACCTCGGTGTTCCGCAACAACACCTCCTGCCGCAGCGGCAGCGGGACGAACGACCGCGTCATCGGCGATGCGGACAGCTCCAACCAGTTCTGGTCCGGCACGAACGGGTCCCGGTGCGCCTCGCTGACCGGCGCCCTGGGCTGGTCCTTCGCCGGGGACGGCCGCCTGGTCGTGACCCTGGGCGGCAGAGCGGTCACCCCGTAACCGCAGCACCCACGAACCGGGCCCGGCAATCCTGCCGGGCCCGGTTCAGCGCTGCGTCGCGGCGATCACTTCAGCCCGGCGCCGCCCCGGCCGATGAGTCAGATACGGGTCAACTGTCTCGCCAGGGGTGATCATGGAACAGGTAGGCATGCGGGCCGCGCACGTGCCGGTGCCGGTATCCGCGGACGGCCCGTTCACCACGTTCGCCTTCCGCGTGCACAAGATGATCGTCATGGGCGAGTTCCGCCGGGCGCTGGAGGCCGCGGATCACTACGAGGCTCTGATCCGGCTGGCGGGCGACGACATCACGCTCGGCTACCTGATGCAGTGCCGGATGTTCGGGCTTATGTGGACCGGCCGCGACCGGGAAGCGGTGGCCGTCGGGCAGGAACTGCTCCGGCTGCGCGAACGGCTCGGCACCCGGGTTGCCGCCGCCAAGACCAGGGCCGATCTGGTCGAGATGCAGTTCCGGACAGGGCAGCTCGATGACGGCCTGGACGGGCTGGCCCGGGCGAACGCGGTGCTGAACCAGATCGAGGGCGACGACCTGCGCTACCTGGCCGCGGTGAACTCGGTGGCCAACGCCGCGCACGGCGTCGAGCTGTACGAGCTCGGCGAGCAGGCCTGTCGCCGCGTCATCGAGCGGCTGGGCAATGAGCTCAACTTCGCCTGCCCCATCCACGAGACGTACGTGATGCTGCTGCTGGAGTGGGGCCTGCGGCTGGAGCAGATCGGCCGGCCGGAGGAGGCCTCCGCACGCTTCCGCCGCTGCCAGGCTGTCGCCGGTGAGATCATCACGGACCTCGAACGCCGGGAGTCCACGCGGACCTTTCAGCTCAAGGGCGCGTACGCGCTGACCCTGGCCAAACTCGGTGAACCGGGTGCCGCGCTCACGCTCGCCCTGGAGATCATCGAGCCGCTCCGGGACGAGGAGCAGTACATGGAGGCCCGGCTCGCGCACCTCGCCGCCGGTCTGGGGTGGCACGCCGCGGGCGACGACGCCGGCGCCCGGCGCGAGTTCCTCGCGGCCCAGCAGCTCTGCGAGCACGGCAGTACCCGGGCCGAGCGCTTCCAGGTGCGCTACGAGCTGGCACGGCTCGCCATCGCGGGGCTTGACCCCGGCCGAGCCCGCGACCTGACCGAAGCCATGACGGAACAGGCGCGGTCGCTGTGGGAGCTGCGCCTGGAGCGGGTCGCGATGCTGCGCCAGGCGACCCACCGGATCGACCTGGAGGAGCAGCGCCGCAGCGCCGCAGCGGAGCTTCTGCGCGACACGCTGACCGGGATCGGCAACCGCCGCCGGTACGAGCAGATGGTGGCCGCCTTCGCCCTGCCGTCCGACGAAGCGCGCTGCCTGCTCCTCATCGACGTGGACGAGTTCAAGGCGGTCAACGACCGCTTCTCGCATGCCGTCGGCGACCGCGTCCTCGCGGAGATCGGGACCGCGCTGCGGACCAACTGCCGAGACCGGGACGTTGACGTGCCCACCCGCTTCGGCGGCGATGAGTTCGCGGTGTTCGTGCACACCGACCTTGCGGGCGCGGTGGAGGTCGGCGAACGGATCCGGCGGGCGCTGCTCGGCCGGGATTGGGAGGCGGTGGCCCCGGGGTTGACGGTCACGATCAGCGTCGGGGTGGCCGAGCTGCACCGCGGGATGACGGTTGAGGACCTGTTCGCCGCGGCCGACCAGAACCTGTACCGCGCCAAGCGATCCGGCCGCGACCGCATCGCCTCCTGACCTCTCGAACCCGTTCCACCAGGACCGGACCACCTGCCGGCACGATCCTTACCTCGATGTCCTCGACCAGGCGCGGCAGGCGGACGCGCCGGCGACGTTCGACCCGATGGGTAAGTCGATCAGGTGGGTGCGCCGGCGGACGGCTGGTAGTCCGGCGGGCCGGGACGGACCGCTTGCTGCCGGGCTCTAGGGTGGGTCCCCGGATCGGTTGAAGATTGGGGAGACCACGGTGCTTCGGCGCTTCACACTCGTCTCATTCCTGCTGCTGTCCCTAGCGGCGTGCGGGCATGCCCCCGCTGCGGGCAGGCCCGCCGATGCCACACCGGGCAGCACTCAGGCAGTGGGCGCCGCACCGGCAGACACCACCGCACCGGGCGCCACGCCGACCGCGCAGTCGTCCGGGTCGACGCCCGGGCCCACGCCGACGGCCGAGCAGCTCAGCGGCACGCAGTACGCGTACCTCAAGGCGGCCGACACGGCGAAGGGCACGATCACCTTCGACCTGGTCGAATGGTTCGAGGGCAAGGCCGCGGTGAACGCCTGCAAGGCGGACGGCGTCGAGCCGGCCGAGAACGACTGGTGCACCGGCTGGTACATCCGAAACAACAACAAGAAGCTGCGCACCTACCCGGTTGCCGCGGACGCGAGCCTGCGCATCGCCGGGACCACCGGATCGGAGCTTGTGGCCGCCGATCTCGAGAAGTTCCGGACGACGCTGCTGGCGACCGGCCGGGTCTTCGTCTGCACCGTGAAGGCGGGCAAGATCACGAAGGCGGACGAGGTGTACACGCCCTGAGCGCCCGGCGGAGCGTGCCTGCGGGGAAGGCCTATCGGTGGAGCTCGGTGCGCCGGTCCGCGTCGGCGATCCGGATGATGGTGCGTTCCAGCAGGTCGAGCACCTCGTCCTGGCTGCGGTAACGGCGGTCGTTCCAGTTGGTGAGGTCCCGGACCCGGGCGAGGCGTACCGGCGGCGAGCACAGGGGGCCGACCGGATCGACGTCGGCGATGTCACCGCCGAGCAGGGTGTGCCAGAGGGCGTCCAAGGCGGGGTAGGCGCGTTCGGGCCGCGGACTCTGTTGCCAGGCTGCGTGGATCACGGCGCCGACCAGGCAGGCCTCGACGACGTTGGTGCGGTCGACGCGGCCCGGGAAGACGGACTGGAGGTTGCGGCGACGGCCGGCCGGGGTCTGCAGGACGTACCAGGTGTTCTGCACCCATCCGCGCTGGACCACGCACCGGGCGGCGGTGAGCACGGCCACCGCGTCCTGGTGTCGGTGGCCGGCCGGCCCTTCGGCGGGCCACGGGATCTGCTCGAGTTGCCCGGGCGTTGGGGTGCGGAGGGCGTTCCACGCGGCACTGAGCTGCGCCAACAGGCCCAACTGTCGTTTGCGGGTGACCGATTCGCTCATGTTCGCCTCCGGGGTGCCTCTGTCGATGGTCCCGCGCTCGGTCGTGCGCAGGAAGACGACGTGTGTGCCATTGCCCGATGACATCCGGTACGCCGGCGGGGCCCGGCCGACCCGAGGGGATCGGCCGGGCCTCGGTCACGGGGTGATGACGTCGGTGCGCTCGCAGCCGACGAATACGTCCACCGGGTTCGGCGCGAGACGCAGGTCGGACGTGCAGTGGTCGGCGCCCGCACCGCCGTCGAGGGTTCCGCCGCCCCGGGCGGTGATCTCGTCGTCGCCGCCGAGGCCCAGCACCCGGTCGCGGCCGCCGTTGCCGTCGATGGTGTTCGGGCCGGCATTCCCGGTGAGTTCGTCGTCGGCGCCGGTGCCGACGACGCTCTCCACGTCCGCGGCGATGGTGTCGCGGGCGTTCGCCGGCCCGTCCTCGGAGCTGCCGTCGTCGCCGGCCGCGCCGTCGAGGTCGGCCCGCACACCGAGCCGGTTGCCCACCTCCGAGTATGCGGCCGTGTCGGACCCGCCGCCGCCCTGCATCACGTCGCTGCCGAACCCGCCGCTGAGCGTGTCGGTGCCGGAGCCGCCGCTCAGCCGGTCGTTGCCGTCGCCGGCCCGGAGGAGAGAGGGTATGCCGGTGGCGTTCGTGATCGTGTCGGCGCCGTCGAGGCTGCGCAGCGAGATCATGAAGGTGTTGGCCGCGGCCTGGCAGCGCGCCTGGTGGCGGTCCACCAGGGTGCAGCCGGGGCCGGCGGTGAGTGTGCCGGCCGGGTTGGTGACGGTCAGGATCCCGCCGCTGATCGCGACGGTGATCTGGTCGTTGACGCCGAGCAGGGTGTCGTACTTCAGGACCCCGGCGGAGCGGACCACGCCGGGCTGGCAGTCGCCGTAACAGCCGGGCGTGGACGCCGAGGCCGGCGCGGCCGGCAGCACGGCGGGAAGCGTGCCCAGCAGCGCCGCGCTGCCGAGCGCCGGGATCAGGTGGTGACGGAACATGTCTTTCCCCCTTGTTTCGGTTCGGATCGGCCCCCGGTGACGGTCAGCCGCAACGGTGCCGAGGTACCGATCGGATCGCTCCCGGCGACCATGGCACCGGCCGCTGAGGCGCCGCTGAAGTCGGGCTGAAGCGGGCAGCAGGGAGCTACCGACGCCGCTGATGGCGGCCGTGGCCGGGCGACCGCGAACGGGACGCGAACTGAGCCGGGGCCGCCCGCGGGCCGGACGCGGCCTCCTCCAGGTTGCGACCAAGGTCGCGCATGGGCAGGCTGGGATCAGATAGATCAATGGTGATCAATTCTGGAGTCCGCCATGAAGCGTCTTGCGGTGGCAGCGGTCCTGGGCACGGCGATCGGGCTGTGCGGCGTCGCGCCGGCGGTGGCCGCGGCGCCGGCTGGCGCGTTGTCCGAGACCTCCCAGCTGGGCAATCGCCGGTTTGTCGTCACCGGCGACCGGGCCTATGAGGTTGGCGCCGAGGACGCGACGTACCCGGCCACCGGCTGGCACATCCGCGGGGAGATGGGCGGATTCTGGTCGCCGCCGATCAAGCTGCTGGACGGTGTGTGGTTCGCGGCTGACGGCACCTGGCTGACCGCGAGCCGGTTCACCGAGCATCCTGGGTACACGACCATGACGCTGACCGGGCCGCGCGGCATGGACATTCAACGTACGGACGTCGTGCCCGACGGGTCCCGCGCGGCCCTGATCGGCCTGCGGTTCCCGGCGGGCGCGGGCACCGTCCGGCTGACCGTGGACGCACACTCCGAGCTGCTGTCGGCGTACCCATGGACCTTCACGACACCGAGCCAGGCGACCGCCAATCATCGCGACACCGGTTCCTTCGACGGCCGGAACCTGGTTTTCCGCGACCGGGGCGGGCACGACTGGGCCGCGCTGGTCGGCAGCGAGCTGACCCCGTCCGGGCATGCGTTCGGCCCGGGCATGCGCGGGCCGCAGGGCGACGTGATCTGCGGCGACCCCACGCCGGCGGTCTGCGATGACGGGCCCGACGGCAGGGGCACGGGCGGGCGGCTCAGCTACGACGTCAAGGGCGGCCAGACGGTGTGGTTCGCGGTCGCGGGATCCGACCAGGGCCTGGCTTCCGCCCGTACGGAATTGTCCTCCGCCTTGCGTGACCCGCAGAAGCAGTTGTCCGCCAAGGTGGCCGCGCGGCGGGCCGTGGCCGCACGCAGCCGGGTCGACCTGCCCGGCGACCGGCTCCTGCAGCAAAGCGTCGACTGGTCCAAGCAGAACCTGGCCGACTCGGTGCAGCAGTCGCGCGACCTGCGCCTGTTCGCCAGTGACCAGGGCACCGCCTCGCCACCGGTCAAGGGCAGGCTGGCCCGGGCGGACTGGCTGGGTGCGGGCTGGCCCGACTATCCATGGATCTTCGCGACCGACGGTGAGTACTCGGCCTTCGCCGCCGTCGCCGCCGGGCAGTTCCGGGCGATCAAGGCTCACCTGCGCACGCTGCGGGCGATCAGCGACGTGATCAACGACCGGTCCGGCAAGGTGGTGCACGAGGTCACCCCGGACGGCCAGGTCTACTTCGGTACGAACGCGGACCCGGGCAACACCGACGAGACCGTGAAGTTCCCGAGCACGGTCGCGCTGATCTGGCGCTGGACCGGAGACGACCGTTTCCGCGACGAGATGTACGACTTCTCAGTGCGCGCGATGAGATACGCGATCGCGCTGGACGCCGACGGCGACGGCTGGCCCGAGGGCAGCGGCAACGTCGAACGCGCGGGCATGGGCCAGGAGAAGCTCGACGTGGCCGTCTACACCATCCGAGGTCTGCTCGACCTGGCCGGCATGGCCGCGAGCAGGGGCGACCGGGCCACCGCGGCCTGGGCGACGTCCCAGGCGGCCCGCCGGGTGCAGCGGTTCGAGTCCGATTGGTGGTACGGCGGCGACGCGAACTCGTACGCGGACTCGCTGCAGGATCCAGGTGACACCAGGCTGTTCCAGCGGTACTGGATCGGCGCGGTGCCGATGGAGGCCGAGCTTCCCGGCGGCGCCTCGGTGGCCGGCGCCGGGCACGCCGTCACCGCGCTCGCCCAGCGGGAGCGCGACTGCTTCACCGGGGACTTCGGCTTCTTCCACACCGGTACGCCCGGCTGCGACAGCGTCGTGTCGAGCGCGCCGCCCGAACGCGACATCTTCTCGCTCGGCAACGCCGTGATGGCGGCGGCCGAGGGCAACTTCGGCCGGCTCGCCCAGCAGCGCCGGTACACGACGGCCAACGCCCGCAGCCAGCTCGACCCCTCGGTGTGGGAGCTGCCGGGAGCGATGCCGGAGATCCTCCCGTCGCCCGATTTCGGCACCAACATGAGCAAGGACTTCCTGAGCCGCTCGAGCGTGCTGCAGACCTGGGGAACGTACGGAATCCTCTGGCCGGTCGTCCACCAGCAGCTCGGCGTCGACCCCGATCTGGGTCGCGGAGCGCTGGCGGTGGTCCCGCAGATCCCACCGGGACAGACCCGCATCGCCGGTTCGGACATCGCGGTCGGCCCGGGTCACGTCGACGTGCAGGCAGCCGGCCGGGCGGGGACGCTGACGGTCACGGTCGACGCGGTGGTCCACGCCCGCCTCACCCTGGGCGCGGTGGTTCCGGCCGGCAGGACCATTTCCTCCGTACGCCTGGACGGCCGGCCGGTCCCGTTCCGGCTGACGACGACCGCACGCGGCGCCGAGGTGCTGGTCGGGGCCGGCTCGGGAGGCCGCCACGCGCTGCGGGTGGGTCTGCGCTGAGCGGATGATCTTGGCGTCGAAACCCGCCACGAGCAGTGCGAACGCGAGACCGCGGCCGACCGGCAGGCAGAAGCCGTAGATGCCGGCGGCGGGGTCAGCCGCGGCGCTCGTACAGCACGATGGTGACCTTGGCGGCCTTCCACACACCTGCCTGCCGGTAGTCGGTGCCGAGCGTCGCGGCGAGGGGCCCAGCATCGTCCAGGGGGCTGCCGCTCCGCCAGAGTTTGAGCAGCCAGATCCGACGGGTGGCGCCCACGCAGGCAACCTGGTCAGCACATTGCTCGGCGCCCAACTGATTGACCTCGGCCGCCGGCCTGGTCAGCAGCAGGTCGCGGGGGCTCGTCCGATCCCGCAGGTAGTAGTCCGCCCCGGCGCGCAGGGACCAGGTGCCGGTCCTGCCGTAGACGATGCCGTCTCCCGGTTGCCGGTGGGCGGCGATGATGGCGGCGGCGGCCCGGAAGTCGGGTCCGTGGTGGCTGGCAGCGCCGCGGACCTCCCGCTGTGCGGGCAGGCCGAGGGCTGCCGCCAGCAACACGGCCAGCAGTGCCCGTAGCCGGAACCCTCGCAGTGCCGCGGCGGCCAGGAGCGCGATCATCGGGAGGACGAACATGACGTACCGCGGCACCCACACCGGCGAGGTGACGAACGACGCGCCGATCAGCAGCGCCGGCGGCGCCGCGACGAGGACCGCGAAGTCACCCACCAACCGGCCGTCCGGCCACCGGGCGGCGTACGCGAGGCCGATGAGGAACAGTCCGACGGCGGCCGAACCGAAGATGTCGCCCGGCGAGGTAAGCACTTGGCCGACCCTCATCGGACCGATCCAGTCCAGTTGGTCCCCCCGCTGGGTCAGTCCGAGACCCACGAGCGGCAGCACCGGCAGCACCGCGACCGCGGTGACCACGAGCCAGCGCAGCAGCGCCCGGTCTCGGCCCGCCCACCAGCGGACGCCCACCGCGAACGCGTGTCCAACGAGGACGAGCAGGCCGAAGATGTGTGCCAGACCGGCCAGGGTCACCACGACGCCGTAGCCGATCCAGCGCGCCCAACTGGGTCGCCGCAATGCCAGGTAGAACAGCAGTGTCGACAGGGTGGTGAGCATGAACGCCAACCCGTACACCCTCGCGTCCTGGGCGTATCGCGACATCTGCGGCACGGTGATCAGCATGAGCCCGCCGAGCAGCCCCACACCGGGGGTGAACAGCCGGCGGCCCAGCTCACCGGTCAGCCCCACGCCGACAGCCATCGCGAGCAGCGACGGTGTGCGCAGGGCGAGCTCCGAATCGCCGAAGATCGACGTCCAGACACGCATGAACATGTAATAGGGGGCGATGACACCGTCGAAGTTCCCGGCCAGCCCCACCAGCTGGCTGAAGCTACGGTGACTCGCCAGCCAGGTCGCGTTCTCGTCCCACCCCAGCGACGGCGCGCCCAGACGGTATCGGCCGACGACCAGCATCAGCACGGCCGGCAACACGGACGGTGCGTAGGTGAGCACCCATCCGGGCAGCCGCTCGACGGCTCGCGTCGATCCGGGCGTACGGCCAGACCCGGTCGGCGCCGTGCTTTCGTCGGCGCTCTCCGTGCTGGCGCGCGGCTTGGTAGCCGTCTGCCCGAAGGTTCGAAGAACCGCCGCCACAAGGAACCTTCCGTAGGGAGGAGATCTGGCGGAGTCTATCAATGCGCGGGGCCACGGGCGCCCACCGGTGAAGCGATCACAGCGGCCACGGCCGCCATCCACTATGCATCGATACGTGACCACATTGTGGACGGACGGCCAGGCGAGCGGGGCGACATTGTCTGTCTGTCGACGTCGGCCTTGGTGACGAATTCCGCTTGTCCGCGCATATTTTGTGGTCGTTGTCCGCTGCCTCCACGTCAACGAACGTGAACGTTTGACGCAGTCAGTCGCTCCCGTGTCTCAACAAGTTCCGGGTAGGTATTTGTACTCGGAGTGGGTCGGGTGCTACGGCGCGGGAGAGCTACCCTCGCCGGAGCCGCGCTACGCCCGGACGGCGAAGACCCTTGAGGTGGTCAACGCGCTGTGGGACGGCTGACGGCCGGGGCAAACTCGACGAGCCGCCGCCGGAGAACCTGCTCCCGGACATCTCGGCGCTCAACCACCGCCGGGGGCCGCGCGAAATCTTCAGCCGGCTCCTCCGCGAGCGGCAGACACTGCGCGACCTGGTCGTCGACGGCCTGCTGCACGAGTGCTTGCGTCACAGCAGGTGACAAGCTGGGCGAAATCACCGCTTTAGCCCCTGATGTCCGATAAACAGGGACGACCGAGAGATCTCAGGGGCTGCCGCCGCGACGCTGTGCGGGGCCGGCCCGCTTGCCAAGACCGAGGACTGAAGCATGCGCAACGTGCACGACGACGGCGCCGAGGCGCCACCACCGGACCACGACCCGAGCGCGGAGTACCCGCCGGAGGACTCTCGCCGTTACCGGCTCGGGAGGCGGATCGTCCTGATCGGCGCGTTCGGGCTGTTGTCGACCCTCGGGTGGAGCGTGCTCGTCACCGACCGAATGATCGATGCCCGCGATGCCACCGGCGCCTCGCGTGCCGACGGGCTGGGCGACGCCGCATCCGCGCCGAGCCCCGCGCCGTCCACCACCCCGCTCCCCCGCGCCGCGGCCGGCCCCATCGCCACGACGACCGCCGGCACGCGCCCGAGTCCCAGCGTCGCGCCAATCACGGCGGCCCGTATCGCGCCCGCGAAGGGCGGCGCCTGGCCGGGGGCCGACCTTTCCGGACGCCCGGGCGCCGGCCTTGTCGAACTCCCCGGACCCGGCTTCCCCGGACACCCGAGCACCAGCCTTCCCGAACTCCCCGGACCCGGTCTTCCCGGACACCCGAGCACCAGCCTTCCCGGACATCCAGGAGGGCTCGGCCTTCCCGGACGCCCAAGGCCCGACGTTCCTGGACACCCAAGACCCGATCGTCCCGAATTCCCAGGAGGACTCGGCCTGCCCGAACTCCCAGGACCCGACCGTCCCGCACACCTGAAACCCGACCGTCCCGCACACCCGACACCCGACCGCCCCGCACACCCGACACCCGACCGCCCCGCACACCCAAGACCCGACCGTCCCGACGTCCCAGGACTCGACCGCCCCGACGTCCCGGGACTCGACCTTCCCGACTTCCCAAGACCCGACCGGCCCGCACACCCAAGACCCGACCGCCCCGACCTCCCAGGACTCGACCTTCCCGACCTCCCAGAAATCGACCTCCCCGAACTTCCAGAACTCGAGCTCCCCGAACTCCCAGAACTCGAGCTCCCAGAACTCGACCTCCCAGAACTCCCAGAACTCGACCTCCCCGGACTCCCGGGTGCCAGAGCCCGGGCGCTGACGCACCCGCGGGACGGCCGGTAAGGGTAGACGGACGTCTATGGAGAAACGCGCGCTGGTGCTGGGCGGTGGCGGCGTCACCGCCGTCGCCTGGGAGATGGCCTACTCGTAAGCGAGGGCTTGCCGGCCTGTCATCCGGGCGGCCCGGCGTGCCGGCAGGCGGAGGGCCACCAGGCAGGTCGCGCAGGCCAGCAGGGGCGGTCCGATCACGGCGAGGCCGTCGGCGGTTACCGCAGCGGAGTGTCGAGCTGCGGGGTTGCCGTCAACGTGGCCGCGGCTCCCGCAGGCTGCCGACGATCCAGTCGGCCCGGCTTCAACCGAGCAGTTCGGCCACGCGGGCCGCGTCGCCCCAGGACAGGGTGAACCCGGAACCGCCGTGCCCGTAGCAGGCGACCAGCTCGCCGATCATCTCGAGGCGGCGGTTGGTGCGGGCCGGGCGCAAACCGACGGCCCGGGAGAGGACCGGCTGATCGGCGAGGGCGGGTACGAGCTCGCGTACCCGGCGCAGGATCGCCTCCTCGGTCGCCGGGTCGATCGTCTCGTCCCGGTCACCGATCTGTCCGGTGCCGCCGCAGACCACATCGTCGGTGCGCGGCACCACGTAGGTCAGGCCGCCGGGGTTGTCCTCGTCGGTTACCCATTCGGTCAGGCCCGGGTTCGCCAGCCGCACCACCTGCCCGCGAATCGGGTAGACCTCGTCGTCCCCGCCCAGCAGCGCACCGGACCTGAGCCCGGCCGCCACGACGACCGCATCGGGCTGCTCGCCGATGATCGCCGCCACTGCGGCCGGCAGCGCCTCGGCACCCTGCCGGCCGGGCAGGCTCACCGTGCCCCACGTCGTGGAGACGCCCAAGGCCGCCACCCGGGCGCCGAGCCAGCTGAGATAGCGGCTCGTCTCGACCACCGGGACGGTGCAGCGCACGCCCTCGGCGACGGGCTCGTGCCACGGCACCGCGGACGTCCAGGACAGGTCCGTTTCCGCACGCCGCACCCGGACCAGCCCGGAACGCATGACAACGCCGGTCGCCGGATCGTCCGCGAGCTTCGTCAACCGGTCGTAGGTCACCCGGCTCGACTCCAGCACGTCCGGCTCCAACGCCACAGCGTGCGGGAACCAGATCGCGGCGGCCACCGCCGAGACGCTGTCGCGCGCCGCCCGATCAGCGACCACGTGCACGCGGTGGCCGGCCACCGCCAGCTCATGCGCCACGGTCAATCCGAGCACGCCCGCTCCGACCACCACCACTCGGTTCATCCCGCTGACGGTAGGCACCCGGGCTTACCGGACGCAAGATCAAACTGTCGAGTCGCGCTCCGTGGGGCTCCTGGGCCGCCTGACGGTGTGGAGAAGCTACCGAATCGGCGTCTCCTGGCTCTGAGTCGGCCGTCCTCCGCCCAGACGGGGCAGGACGAGCCCGGGGCCCGGTGCCGAGCCCATGGCGCGGGCAGCCGGCAAGCGGGAGCTACAGGCAGGGTGAGCTGCTGATGAGGTACGCGTCGATGCGCCCGGTGTCGCGGTACGTGAGCCGGGCACCGATGCGGAACCCGTCAGGGTCCTCGGCGGAGAAGTCCGGCAGCTTGTCGTCCGTGCGGTCGTCACGGATGGTCTTGTAGCCCTGCTTGGTCCAGTAGTCGGCGAGGGTACGAACGGTCTGCTCGACGGGCCACCCCTCGGGATAGGCGATGCTGTAGTTCGTCTCGACGAACGTGCGACCGTTCGGCCCGCCGTCGCACGGCTGCTCCGGCTCGCTGAAATCGACCTTCAGGGTGGCACCCGGCGGCAGCTGCTTCAGCGCCTCCTGGGCACGGGTGGTGACGCGCTGCTCGGCCTGGGCTTGGGTGAAGGCGGACGGTTGCACGTTGTCACATCCGGCGGTGAATGCGGCGGCGGAGAATACGGCGGCCGCGGTCAGGGCAAGGCGGGTCAGCAGGGGCATCAGTGGACTCTGTCTGTCTGGCCGGTGATGATGAACGCGATGTTCTTCCGCGACGGGTTGTGCGGGTCCCAGTATTCCGAGTGGGTCGCGACCGGGCTCCAGGATCCGTCGGCGCTGGTGAACTGGCGGCCACCGAAGCCCGGATTATCTGGATTCTCGCCGAAGCGCATGGTGTCCTCGACGCCGGTGAGCCGGATGACGTCGTTCGCGGCGGTGCTGGCCCACACGTTGTTGTGGTCGCCTTGAATGTGCAGGCCGGACGCGGAGTCGACCCCGACGCCGGGGCTGCCGACGAAGATCAGGTCGTTGGCGGCCAGGCCATTGCCGTCCCGGGCGGCGTAGCCGACGGTGGTGGTGCCGTAGCTGTGACCCAGCACGGTGTTGTGGGACGGCCGGCCGTCGTGGGTGGCGCCGAGACCGGACTGGAAGTTCTGCAGGTCGTCGACGGCGTTCGTGGCGTAGGACGACGAGCCGGCGTTGGGGATCATGTCAGGGGCGTCGTAGCCCAGCCACAGGATCGACGCGGTCGTGCGCCCGGACGAGTCGATGGTGTTGGCGTCGTAGGCCATCGTGTCGGCGCGCTTGAGGTCGGTTTCGATGCCGGGCAGGTCCGAGGTGGTGCCGGGCACGTAGGTGACCACGTTGTCCGACGTGTCGGGATTACCGACGGCGACGATCGCCCGGCCGTCATCGGCGGTGGACAGGCCCATCAGATAGGCGTCCGGCTTGCCGGGATCGTGGAGCCGGGAGCCGATCACCTCCAGGCCACCCAGCTTGGCCTCGTCGTCCGACCGTTGAACTCCGAGTTTCAGCATCTCGGTGTCCATCGAGGTCCGAGGGTCGGACGCGTCCGGGTACACCTCGCCGATACGGCCCTGGTCGTACATCCTCTGCAGGTACAGCAGGCGGGCGTCGATCGAGGAGATTCGCTGCTCGTACCCGTCGGTCTCGCGCCGCAGCACGAACCGGTTGGCGGTGTCACGGTCGGCGACCGGGATGCCGTTCATCGCGCCGACCAGCCCGGGGAACTCCAGGATGGCCTGCTCCTGCTGTTGCGGGGTGAGCGAGTCCCACCAGCCCTTGATCTCGGCGGGCGTGCGCCTGGCCTGCGCTTCGAGATCCGTACGGGAGACGTTTTGCTGCTGTCCCGTCCCGAAGCCGGTGCGTGCGTTCGGCAGGTTCACCTGAATCGCGGTCATCGTCGAGGAATCCAGGCTCGCCGCCCGTTCCACGATCGACTGCAACTGCTGCACGTACGACGAGATCGCCTGCGCCGACTGCTGCCCACCGCTGGAGTCCGACGCCGGCGCGGCACCGACGGCAACCGTGCCCGCGGCCAGGTCGACGACGAAGCCCCTGCCGGTCGCCTCGGCGGCGATCTGCCGGGCCAGGTCCTGCAGGCTGCGGACGGTGTCCGCGTGGGTGCGCAGCGCCTGGCCGATGCGCCGAGCCGGCGGCTCGGCGTTGCCGGCCTCGGCCAGCAGATCACGGTTCGCCCGCTGCGCGGCCTCCGCGGCGGGGCCGAGCGGCCAGGCGTCGGGCAGATCGCGGCTGCCGCGGATCAGGTCCTCGCAGGCGTCGTCGAGGTCGCCAGCCATCGCCAGCCACGCCTCAGCGGCGGCGTGGACGCGCCCCGGGTCGGCGCCGAGCAGAGTTTGCAGCGTGAACGCCATCCGCACCGCCTACCGGGACCCGGGATGGGGCTGCCCGGCTCCGAGCCCGGTGAGTCGGCTCGCGGCGGCCTGGTCGGCGGTCGCATACTCCTTGGCGGCGCTCCTCAAAGAGTTGCCGTGCGCGTCGACCTGGCCGGCCAGGTTACGCAGGAACGCCGACCACGCGTGCTCGGCATCGGCGAGGACGTCACCGGTCCCCCAGCCGCGCAGGCCCCCGTCCGCACCCAACTGCGCGGCGTGACCGCGATATGCCCTGTCGAACTTGACCGACGACTGCTGGACCGCGGCGCCGACCTTGCCCAATGCCACCGTGTCGACCTGCCCGGCCGGATAGCCCATGACGCCTTGCCTCCCCGTGAGCCGCGGCACCCCACCCGGACGGTACTACACCCCGTAAGTCCGGAACGACTGTGAATGCGCCGATGCCCAGTCGGGCGATTCCGACGTCACCCTGCTCCCGCCGACCGACACCCGGTTTCGCAGGTAGCGTGAGTGGTGGCCGACGGGCCAGACTCCCCCACGTTCGTCTTCCGTCACGGACGAACGACGGCTGCCTGTTCACCACGAAGGAGTCTGCCGATGTCTGAGACCGGCGTCATCCATGACATCGGGTACCGGCGGTACTCCGGCCCCCGGCTGGGTCGCGTCTCGATACAACGGGCCCTCTTCGTGCACGGGTTGCGCGCCGCCTTCGGGTTCGGCCGCTCCGCCAAGGCGAAGGCCTTCCCCTGGCTCATAGCCGGCATCATGCTGCTGGTCGCCGTCATCGTGGCGGCCGCCCGGTCGATCACCGGAGAGGTGGTCTTCAGCTACTTCCAGTACGCCGACCAGATGAGCCTGCTGATCATCTTCTTCGCGGCGATCGTCGCGCCGCAGTTGGTCTCCCGCGACCTGCGGGCTGGGGTGCTGCCGCTCTACTTCAGCCGTCCGCTGCGCGCCGCCGACTACGTGATCGCCAAGTTCGCCGCCATGACGGCCGCGGTCTGGCTGCTGATCGGCGTGCCGCAGTTCATCATGTTCCTCGGCGCCGCGTTCACCACCAGGACCGGCGTCGGCGGGGTGTTCAACGAGCTCTGGGATCTGCTGCCCGGCTGGGCCTACAGCCTGCTCTGGGCGGTGATGTTCGCCGGTATCAGCCTGCTGATCGCGTCGCTCACCGGAAAGCAGGCGTTCGCCGCCGGTGGCATCGTGGCGGTCTTCATGATGACCGTACCGGTCGTCGGCGTGCTCGCCTCGCTGCCGAACACCACCGCCAACAGCCTGTCCGGGCTGACCAGCCCGACATTCCTGATCGGAGGCGTCGGCGAGTGGCTCACCGAGCGGGAGAGCCAGCTCGACGTGGGCGTGGGCAGGTTCGGCGCGATCTACGGCATCGAGGCGGCGTGCCTGATCGCCGCGTGCTTCCTGCTCCTGCTCGCCCGTTACCGGAAGGTGGCCTCGCGGTGACCACCCGCACCGGCGTGGTGGTGCTGACCGACGTCTCGGGCAAGCCGTCGGGCGAGTCCGGGGTGGATGGGGCGGGCCCGCCATCTGCGGACGGCTTTCCTGGCAGAATCGGGGCATGAAGGCCATCGTCTACCGCGCCACCGGCGAACCCGATGTGCTCCAGTTCGTCGACCGCGACCCGCCCGTGCCCGGTCCCGGCGAGGTACGCGTCCGGGTTGCCGTGTCCGGGGTCAACCCGACCGACTGGAAGACCCGCTCGGGCGCCACCAATCCGCTGCAGTTCCCCGAGGTGACGCCGCATCTTGACGGCGCCGGCGTGATCGACGCCGTCGGTGACGGGGTCGAGCGGGGCCGGATCGGTCAGCGGGTCTGGCTGTTCATGGCAACCGCCGGGCGGCCGACCGGCACCGCCGCCGAGGTCACCGTCGTCCCCGCCGACCGGGCCGTGCCGCTGCCCGACGGCGTCAGCTTCGACGTCGGCGCCTCGCTCGGCGTACCCGCGCTCACCGCGCACCGGGCCCTCACCGTCGCCGAGGACGGGCCGCGGCGCCTCCGGCCCGGCGCACTCGACGGCAAGGTGGTACTCGCCGCCGGAGGGGCCGGGGCGGTCGGGCACGCGGCGATCCAGCTCGCCCGCTGGGCCGGAGCCACCGTGATCAGCACGATCAGCGGCCCGGAGAAGGCCCGGCTGGCCACCGCGGCCGGCGCCCACCACGTGATCAACTACCGCGAGGGCGACCCGGCGGCGAGCATCCGCGGTATCGCCCCCGGCGGCGTCGACATGATCGCCGAGGTGGCGCTCGGCGCGAACCTCGCCCTGGACCTGGCCGTGCTGGCAACGCGGGGCACCATCGCGACGTACGCCAATGACGGCGGCCGGCCGGTCGAGCTGGACGTGCGGCAGAACATGATGCTGAACACGCGTTTCCAGTTCCTCGTGCTCTACACGGTCGGTACCGAGGCGCTGGCCGCGGCCGCCGACGACGTCGCCGCCGCCGTCCGCGACGGCGCCCTGCCGGTCGGCGAGGAACACGGCCTGCCGCTGGTCCGCTTCCCGCTCGAGCGCACCGCCGACGCGCACCTGGCGGTGGAGCGGGGCACGGTCGGCAAGGTGCTCGTCGACGTCGCGTCGTGACGGCCTCACCCTGAACATCCCACGGAAAGTGTCGGCACCCCGTGCGATGCTGCGGCCATGGTTGTCACGTTCGATGCCGAGCTGTGGATCTGGGACGCCCGGCGCGGCGACAGCTGGACGTTCGTGAGCCTGCCGGTCGAGGCGGCGGCGGAGATCCGCGACGTCGCCGGCGGCAGCCGCCGCGGGTTCGGCTCGTTACGGGTGCGTGCGGCGATCGGCGACAGCAGCTGGGCGACGTCGATCTTTCCCGACAGTGCGCGGGACACGTTCGCCCTGCCGGTCAAGAAGGCCGTGCGCCGCGCGGAGGGTCTCGATGCGGGCGACGTGGCGACGGTGACCGTCGAGCTCGTCGACGTCTGAGCCTGGCGACGGCAGCCGGGGCACGCGCGACGCGACCGGCGTCCGTGTCTGCCCGCCATCAGCTCGGCGCGGCGTCGACCCCGGCTCCATCGCTGCTCGACCCGCTGGTCATCCGGGCCCGGCCCCGCCCCAGCTCGGCCAGGTCGTCGGCGCTGAGCGCGGCCATCAGCGTCGCGCGTTTCCGGCTCAGCTCGGTCAGCTCCGCGTCGCTCAGGCGAGCCACCTTCTCCGCCCGGGCCGCTGCCAGCTCTCGCCACTGGTCCGCGGTCAGCGGCTGCTCGAGGCGCACCATCTCCTCGATCAGCGACACGAGCTGCTCCGCCGACGGTTCGGTCAGCTGCTCCAGGCCGCCCAGCACGGTCAGCAACCGGGTCCGGAGCCGCATCGCCTGGCGGATCCGCTCTTCGGTGGCAACCAGCTGGCGGCGCACGATCGAGCGCGGGTCGTCGCCCCCCTGCTCCAGCACCTGCCCGATCTCCCGCAGCGACAGGCCGAAGCCGCGCAGCGCGAGAATCCTGTGCAGTCGCCGCACGTCCCCGTCGGTGTAGCAGCGATGCCCGCCCGCCGTACGCGAGGACGGCACCAGCAGCCCCAGCTGTTCGTAGTGGCGCAGCGCGCGCACGGTCACGTGGGTGGCCCGGGCCAGCTCGCCGATCCGCCATTCACGCTCCATCAGGCACGCCGATCCGCTCGGCGACCCGATCCTGAGTCTGCTCGCACCACCCCAGCATCGCTCGTAGCCGCTGGAGGGTGCGACGCTCAGCAGCCCGGGCACGGCCGCCTCCTCCTGGGGTGCTACCTGTCGAATGATTCCGCCGGCAAGGAACCAACCATGGTTGCGTCCGACGGCCCACGAACCCGCGTCGCCGCCCTGACACTCCGCATCCGGCTGACGACATCGCCCGGATCGTCATCCCCGCGGTCGGAGCCGGCCGCCTGGGACACCTATCGGGCCGGGGTGTGAACCCGGCCCGATCGCTGCGCATCGGGCGTCAGCCGTTCGCGGCGTCGCCGGCTCCGGGCATCAACCGGGCCCGCCGGCGCTGCATCTCGTCCCGCTCCTCGTCGGAGAGCCCACCCATCGATTCGGCCCGCTTGCGGCTGAGCTCGGAAACCTCCTCCGGGCTGAGCCGGCCGACCTGGTCCGCACGCTCCTGCGCCATCTTGCTCCATTGCTCCGGCGTCAATGGTTGATCGGTCATGGTCCTTCTCTCCCAACTGAACGTGGTGTTCCTCAGCCGACGTGTTGAGGCCGCTACCGCGCCGACATTTGAATGCTAAAACGTGACGTAACGTCAGATTCAAGCGTTCCGCCAAGATCTTGCGAGCGGGCAACAGGCTGACGGCATTGCCGACATCGCGGATGTTCGGTCGTTGCTGCTGGTGAGGGCGGACCGGCTTCTGGGTATGTCACCGGCGTGGATGACATTCGTGTGCCTCTGGACCGGGACACCCCTTCGTCCCTTGCGCGCCGGATCGCCGAGCGGGCGCTACGGCGCTGGGGCGTGACCGACCAGGTCGAGGAAGACGCACTGCTCGTGACGACGAAACTGGTTCAGAACGTTACAAAGCACACGGACGACGGCGGCGAACTGCGGATGACCCTGCGCGACGATGCCATCCTGATCGAGGTCGCCGACACCAACCCGGCACTGCCCCACGTGCAGCAGGCCGAACCGCATCGCGTCGGTGGGCGTGGCATGATGCTGGTCGCGTCCCTGACCCGACGATGGGCACTCGCCCCGCGGTCTGGGCCGGCCACACCGGCAAGATCGTATGGGCGGAGATAGTAAGGCGACTGCCTCGCCGATCTTGAGACGCCGGCCCGACCGGCCATACTTGGGTCACACCGCACACCCCGTCCACGTCCGGACCGTCGACACAGTGGCCGTCAGGAACACTTCGACGAGATCGCCAACGGCTGACAGGGAGGCGAGTGATGGCCGATCCGCTGCAGGCCGTGCAGCGCCTGCTGGGATTGCGGCAGCTGAGTCTGCTCGACGAGCTGCCCGCGGCGTTGACCGACACCGCGCCCCTGCTCGACGCGGTCGAGATCACCGTGCTGCTCGTCGACTACGAACAGATAGCACTGTGGCCCCTCACCGGCGACGCCTCGCGAACCACCGACTCCGTTCGGATCAACGACACCGCGGCCGGTCGTTCCTTCACCTCGGCACGCCCTGTACGGCACGACGACCCCGCAGACCTCCTGCTCTGGCTCCCGTTGGTGCACGGTGCGGAACGCCTCGGCGTCCTGCGGGTGAGACTCAGCGCGGAACCCGACGACGGATATCAAGGGCTGACCGTCATCGCCGCCCTGCTCGCCGAGTTGATCTCCAGCCGCCGGTTCTACGGCGACGCCGTGGAACACACCAGACGCAGGCTCCCCATGCAGCTGGCCGCGGAGATCATCTGGAACCAGTTACCCCCACTGAGTTTCACCGCCCACGACACCACCATCACCGCGGTCCTGGAGCCGTCATACAACGTCGGCGGCGACGCCTTCGACTACGCCGCGAACGGCACCACCCTGCACATCGCCCTGTTCGACACCGTCGGGCACGGCATCACCGCCAGCGCCCTGACCACCCTGACCCTCAACACCTACCGCAACGCCCGCAGGTGCGGCCTGAGCCTGACCGACACCTACCGCAGCATCGACAAATGGGTACGCAACCAACACCCCGGCGCCTTCGTCACCGCCATCCTCGCCGAACTCGACACCAGGACGGGGCTCTACCAGCGCATCAGCGCCGGGCACCCCGCCGAACTCCTGCTGCGCGACGGAGGTTCCCTGCCACCGCTGCCAACACCTACCGCCTTACCGCTCGGCCTGGCCCACATGCGAACCCGGCCACCGGGCGTCACCCGGCACACCCTGCGGCGCGGCGACACCCTGCTGCTCTACACCGACGGCATCACCGAGTCACGCTCCGCCGACGGCGAACTGTTCGGCCTCAACCGGCTGTCCGAATTCGTCACCACGGCCAAGGCGCGAGGCCTGCCGCCCGCCGAGATAATGCGCCAGCTCATTCACACCATCGTCAGCTACGAGGAGGGGGAACTGCGCGACGACGCCACCGCCGCCATGCTCCAGTGGCACCCCGAGGCGTACCAGGAACCCTGACGCATCCTCCGGACTGAGCAGGCCGAGCTCGAGGATTCCCACCGCGACGGCCGTGTTTTCCGGCAGTTGCCGCGGGGTAGTTCGAACTCAATCCTGGCGCCTGCCCGCGGCAGGTCAGCGAAGGAGTGTGCGATGGCCTGGGTCGAGCAAGTGCGGCAACGCGCCGGGGCCCGATTGCGCCAGGCAAGTACCGACCGACGGCCGCCACCGTTTGTCGCTGACGCCGATCTTGACACGGTCACGCCCGTCGTCATGGTCGACGCCTCACCCAAGATCGACGACGGGCTGCCGCGTGCGGTACGCGTCGCCGGTGCCTGGTCATGGCGCATCATCCTGTTCGTGGCCACCGCCTATGTGCTGCTGCGCGTCATTTCCCTGCTCCGCATAGTGATCATCCCGGTGGCGGTCGCAATGCTGCTTGCGGCGCTGTTCCAGCCGGCGACCGCCTGGCTCCGCAAGCGGGGCATGAACCGTTCGCTCGCCTCGGCGCTGGTGCTGGTGAGCGCGCTGATTCTGGTCATCGGAGGCCTCGGCCTGATCGTCAACACCGTCATCGGCCAGCTCGACACTCTCAGTACCCAGGTCGGCGACGGCATCCGAGAGGTACAGGGCTGGCTCGCGCGCGGCCCGCTGCACGTCTCCCAGAACCAGTTGAGCGACATGATCGCCGAGCTGCGGCAGTCGGCGACCTCGAACCGGGAAGCGCTCACCACCGGCGCTCTGAACACGGCCACGACGCTGGGCGAGGTGGTCGCGGGTTTCCTCCTGACCCTGTTCACGCTGTTCTTCTTCCTCCGCGACGGCGGCGACATCTGGCGCTTCCTGTGCCGCCTGCTGCCGCCGCCGGCCCGGGTGCCGACCGCCCGGGCCGGCCACTACTCGTGGCACACGCTGGTGTCATATGTGCATGCCACCGTCCTGGTCGCCTTCGTCGACGCGATCGGCATCGGAGCCGGCCTGGCCATCCTGGGCGTGCCGCTGGCCCTGCCGCTGGCGGCGCTGGTGTTCCTGGGTGCGTTCATCCCGGTCGTCGGGGCCACCGTCACCGGGGTGGTGGCGGTACTGGTCGCCCTGGTCACCGTCGGACCGGTCAAGGCTCTCATCGTGCTGGGCATCGTGATCGCGGTCCAGCAGCTGGAAGGGCATGTCCTCCAGCCTTTGATCATGGGCCGGGCGGTGGCTCTGCACCCGCTCGCGGTGATCCTCGCCATCGCCTCCGGCGTGGTCATCGCGGGGATCGTCGGCGGGCTGGTCGCCGTACCGATTCTCGCCGTGCTCAACACGGCGATCCGTTATCTGTCCCAGCATCCGGAGGGCCGGCCGACCCCTGACCGGGAACCACCCGGTACCAGGCCCACCGACAGCGACCAGGCCCAGCAGGACCAGGCCGAGGACGACCCGGCACAGGCTGGTGACCCGGACTCTCCGCCGCCGGCGCGCACCTCGGTCAACAACGCGGCCGCGGACCAGTAAGCCCGCACCTCAACCCACTGGCACCGGCGGCGCCGGCGCCGCGGTGGTCGTGCCCGGCCGCCACCAGTTCCATCGTCCGAGCAGCGACATCGTCGCCGGTAGCAGGAGGCCGCGCACCACCGTGACGTCCAGGAGAATCGCCACGGCCATCCCGACACCGATCTCCTTCACCGCGACCAGATCGCCGAGGACGAAGCCGAGGAAGACGGTGCCGATCGCCAGGGCGGCCGTGGTGACCACCGGACCGGTGGCAGTGATCCCGGCCAGGACGGCACGGTCGTTGGCCGCGCGGTCGGTGGCCGTCCGCCGGTCCCATTCCTCCTTGATGCGGGCCAGCAGGAACACCTCGTAATCCATCGAGAGGCCGAAGGCGAAGACGAACAGCAGCAGCGGCGTGGTCAGGTCGAGCGCACCCCACGGATCGAAGCCCAGAGCGCCGGCACCCCAGCCCCACTGGAAGACCGCGACCAGCACACCCATGGTCGCAAGCAACGTAAGCATGTTCATCGCGATGGCTTTGACCGGTACGACCACCGAGCGCGTGAGGGCGAACAGCAGCGCCCCGGTAGCCACGACGATGATCGCCAAGGCGACGGGCAGGCGCTCGGCCACCGATCGTTTCGCGTCGACCAGCTCCGCGGCAGGACCGGCCACCAGTACGGGGGCGGGCGCGTCGAGTGCCCGCAGGCCGGCAACCAGGCGCTGGGCCCGTTCGCCGTCCGCGGCTCCGCTCGGCACCACGTCGACGACGCTCACCCCGGGCGGCGGGCCGGTCCGCACATTCAGGTCGGACACGTCCGGCAGGCGTCGCATGGTGTCGAACAGTTCCTTCAGGCCGGGCCGGGACGGATCTGCCTCGATCACCACGGTCAGCGGTTGCTTGGGTGGGTCGGCGAACCTGTCCCGCACCGCCTCGTCCGTCTGCCGTGCCTCGCTGGTCTTCGGCAGCGCGCGGACGTCGGAGTTGGCGAACTCCACGAAGAACATCGGAGCGCTCAACACCAGCAGGCCGACAGTCGCGGTCAGCGCCACCGGGCCCGGCCGGCGCTGAGCGAACCTGGCCAGGCGCGCCAGCATGCCGGGACCAGGCCTCTGCCCGGAACCCCGCCGCGGCCGGCGCCACCCGCCGGTCGCCGGGATGCGCCGGTGGGCGGTCGCGATCAACGCCGGTACGAGCGTCAGCCCCGTCGCCGTCGCCAGGGCGACGACCAGCGCACCGCCCATCGCCATCGCGGCCAGCAGCGGCTCGCCGAAGGCGAACAGGCCCACCAGTGCGGCGGTGACGGCCGAGCCGGACACCAGCACCGCCCGGCCCGCGGTGGCCACCGTACGAGCCAGGAGCTCCGCCAGCGGCGCGCGCGGATCGGCGGCCCGCTCCTCCTGGAACCGGGCGATCATCAGGAGGCTGTAGTCGACCGCCAGCCCGATACCGAGCAGGGTGACCACGTTGACCGCATACTCGCTGACCGGCAGGAAGCGGGCCAGCCCGGTCAGCGTCAGCAGCGTGGCGGTGACCGCACCCAGGGCGGCCGCCAAGGGCAGCAGGCCGGCCACCAGGCCTCCCAGCGCCACGATCAGCAGGATCCCCACGCAGAGCAGAGCGACGGATTCGCCGACCGCCGCGTCCCGAACGGCCTGGTCGCCGAACTCCCGTTCGGCCAGCAACTCGCCGCCGACGAGGACCTCAGGAGCGTCGATGCGGAGCAGGGCGGCGCGCACCCGGTCGGCGACCCGCAACGCCTCGTCGTCGCTCAGGTCCGGCTTCAACTCGACCGTGACCAGAGAGCTGCGGTTGTCGCTGGAGATCTTCCGCGCCGCTGTGGTGTAGGAATCCTCGACCTCGGCCACCCCAGGGATTTCGCGGATCTCGAACGCGATCCGGCTGACGCTGTTGACCAGCGCGATGGCTCCGACATCGCGCCCTGAGATCACCGCGACCACCCGTTCGCCCTCGGGCGACAGCGCGTCCAGACGGTCCTGCGCCACAGTGGCCGGGGCTCCGGCGGGCAGCGTGTCGGTCGACTGCGTGCGATCGTAAACGGTGCCACCGAACACCGCGCCGGCCAACGCGACCACCACCCATACGGCGATGATGGCGAGGCGCCGAGAGTAGACCGTACGACCGAGCGCAGCGAGCATGACGACCCTCCCGACCGGCGTCGGAGGGACAGCCGCGGCACATGCAATCACCACGGACCGGCGGGGCGCAACTGCCGACCGGGCTCCCACCTCCGGGCATCACCGTCGTTTGTCGACGCGCGGTACGAGGAACGCAATTCCCACGGCGACCACAAGGCAGACGATGACTATTGCTGCACCCGGCCGCGAACGTGAAGCCACCGATCCGCAAGATGACGGAATGAATAGGTCATCGCGTCATGACCTTTTCATTCCGTCATCTCGGGCTTCGAACGCCGCCGCGGTATCAGCGTCGGGGGCGGCCCCTCATTACGAGTAATGCATATGTCAATGCACCGGCGACGATGATGCCGTAAGACGCGAGACGTCGCTCTGTTCCCGACAGGCCCAGGACGTTGATCAGCACTGTGAGCAGCATGGTCACAACGACGACGGCTACCAGAATCAAGGCCGGCCGCTTGCCCACAAACGGACTACGATATTTACCAGTTTGCACAGCGAGTGACCCTCCTAGTCGTCATCGAGCGCATAGTTGATGGTGCCGACGCCCATTCCTATTAGACCTGTGCCGATGGCCAGCTCGGGCGCGCCGATGGCCAATCCGATGCCGCCACCGACTGCAGCACCAATCTCAACATAGTTCGCTACGTAGCTGATGTAGTCGTTAAACGCATTACGTCCCGTGGGATCGATGTTGTTGATCGGGTTGTCAGCGGCGTAGGCGTAGCGGTTGGCTTGAGAGGGGTCGCCGATGAATTGGAGGTTGTCTTGCTGGGTGAAGCGGCCTTGGTTGGGGTTGTACCAGCGCTGGCCGTATTTGGTGAGGCGAGTGGCGGGATCGTAGGTGCCGGCGGCGTAGCGGAGGAGGTTGGTCTGACCGAGACCGTTCTCGTTGCTGGAGGTTTGCACGACGCCGTAGGGGTCGTACTCGTAGGTGGCGGCCACGGTGTTGTTGCTACCCACGATGGCGACGACCGAACCGAGTCCGTCGAGGACGTAGGCGTAGTCAGTGGTGCCGATACGTAGCCCGAGGGGCGTGCCGAGGCCGTCGCGTTCGACGTAGGCGGTGGGCCTGCCGTTGTGGGTCCAGGACTGCAGCCAGGCCATCCCGTACTGGTCTTCCCTGCCGTAGTCGAGTTTGGTGGTTCCGGCTTGGGTGAGTTCGACCTGGTCGGTGCCGGCGTAGGCGTAGTCGGCGGCGCCGCCGGGGCCGTAGGCGTAGTTCATCTGGTCGGCGGCGTTGTAGGTCAGCGTGCCGATGGTCGGAGGGCTGACCTTGGTCTGGTTGCCGCGGTTGTCGTAGGTGTTGTCGGTCGTGGTGACCTGGTTGGCGGAGTTGAAGGTCAGGGTCTGAGTGGTGGTGGAGTCGACCTTGACGCTCTTACGGTTGCCGGTGGCGTCGTAGTCGTACTCGTAGGTTTTGCCGTTGACGTTCGTGGCCTTGGTAAGCCGGTTGCCCTTGTCGTGGCTGTACTGGCTGACCGTGCCGCTGATCTCGTTCTTCTGCCACTGGCGGATGCCGGTGTCGTCGGCCTTGTCGGTCGAGCAGGCTTGGCCGGAGGCGTACTCGGCGTAGCAGTAGGTGACGTCGAAGACCTTGGCCGGGTCTGCCGAATTGCGGGTGGAGGTGATCCGCTTGGGCCGGTCGGACTTGTCGTAGGTGGTTTCCGTGTGCAGCGCCCACGTGCTGTTGGTCTCGTTGGTGGCGAAGTACTGGTGGGTGCGGTTGCCGTCCTTGTCGTAGAGGAAGTTGTAACGAGTGCCGGCGGCGGTGTCCATGCGCACCAGCCAGTTCCGGCTGTCGTAGTAGTAGGTCGTGGTGCCGCGGCCGTCGGTGAGTTTCAGGAGATTGCCCGCCGCGTCGGGCACGTAGGTCTGCACCGGCGTGTTCGGGGCGGTACGGATCCGCAGCCGGTTGAGTTTGTCGTACTGGTAGGTGGTGGTGCCGGTGGCGTCGGTGCGGGTGATCAGGTTGCCGGTCAGGCCGTAGTCATAGACGACCGAGGTGGTACTCGGGCAGCCGGTGCCGGAGTAGGCGACGTTCATCAGCCGGTCTTCGGCGCTGTAGTCGTAGGTGGTGACACAGGCGCCGTGGGTGACGGTCTTGAGCCGGCCGAACGTGTCGTAGGTGAAGGTCTTGACCGCCAGACCGTTACCGGTGGGCGGGGTCATCTTCGTCAGCTGTTTGTCGGCGTCGTAGGTGTAGGTGGTGCCGTTGGTGTCGTTGCCCGGGTCGGTGGACTTCTTGACGGTGCCGTCGTCGTTGTAGTCGACCTTTGCCTCGGCGGCCAGGGCGTCTTTGGTGGAGGTCTTGTTGCCGGCGCCGTTGTAGGTGTAGCTCGAACTGTTGCCCTGGGTGTCGATCGACGAGGACGGCTGGAAGTTCGCCGTCGGGTTCGTCTCCGATGCCGCGTTGGCGTAGGCCGCGGACGCCGATGCGCCGGTCGGAGAGGCGGACTTGGTCAACGACTCACCGGCGTTCGCACCGAACGTGTTGGTGACCTTGCCGCCCTCGGGCGACTGCGACGACGCCACGTCGCCGAACGAGGTGTACTCGTCGTTGCGTTCGTTGCCGGCCGGGTCGACGGCCTTGGTGACGCGTTCCTCGTCGTCGAGGGTGTAGGTGGTGTGCGGCACCGCGGTGACCGGCTGTGACAGGTCCTGCCGGGAATCCGCGACGTCGGTCCGCGTCGAGCTGGTGTAGGCCAGGCGGGTGACGGAGCCCTGGTTGGTGGCGTTGTCGATGACCTGGTTGACCGAGGTGACCCGGTGCTGACCGTCGTAGGTGATCAGCGTGTAGGTGTCCGGCTTGGTGGTGATCTTCGTCAGATCCCCGGCGGTGTTGTACTCGAACATCACCTTGCGCGGCGTCGCCGACTGAATGGTCTGCAGCCGGCCCGCGCTGTCGTAGGCGTACGACGCCTCGCGCCAGCTGTTGTCCGCGCCGGTCTGCCGGTATTTGCTGACCTTGCCGTCGGTGTAGGTCACCGCGACGGTCTTTCCGGAGCCGACGCCCTTGTCCGAGGTGACGCCGGCCCACTGCGAGCCGGTGTAGGAGTAGTCGGTGATGTTGCCGTTGCGGTCCTCGGTCTTGTCGAGGATGCCGTCGGCGGTGAAGAACAGTTCCTTGCCGCTGTCATGCTCGGTCAGCTTCCAGCCACTGCCGTTGTGCTCGAGTTTGGCCTTGAACTGTCCCGGGGTCTTGTAGCCCGAGCCGGACACGGTGAACTTGCCGATGACGCCGTCGGCCGCCACATAGGTCACCGAGCTGTCGCTGGATGCCTCGTACAGCCGGACGTCGGCGCCGCTGCGGGTGCGCCAGCCAGGGCCGTGTGCGCCGTTGGCGATGCTGGTGCCCAGCAGCAAACTGTTGAAGGAAGCTCCTAGGGTGACGTTGCCCGCGATGCCGGGCAGCGTCATCTCGGTGCTGGTCAGCAGCAGATTTCCGGAACCGACGTTGACCTTCATCTGCAGACGGTCGGTCAGCGAGAACGATAGCTGCGTCGCGTTGCGCAGCGGGCCGGTGCCCTTCGGCACCGACGGAGGATCGGCCACCCCCGCGGTGACCACCCCACCTGCCGACGCCGGCACCTTCGCAGGACTTGTGTAGAGCCATACCTTGTCGCCCGACTGCGGCGACACCATCGGCTCGATCTGCGGCGACACCGGCTCGGCCGCAGCCGGGGCACCATAGACAGCTACGAGTGACGACGTTGCGAGCAACGCCGTCACCGTCGAGAGAGCAACACGAACACGTGCCATTCGAACTCCTTGTCGTCAGAACAGCGAGGACAATCCCCGCTGCACGGCAAAAACAGCCGGCACAAAGACTGCGAAGAGCAGCCGGATGCCGGATAGGCGCCTTACGGCAAAAGGGAAGTCAGCTCGCGGTCTCGTCCGCGCGAGTCGTCGATGCGACATCCGTGAGCATCTGGTCGACCCGGCGCGAGGAATTCACCAAGGCCGCCGCTAAATAGACCAGGCCGATAATAATGAGTAGCGCGAAGCACACCGCACAGAAGACGGTTGTGCTCATGATTTGATCGCCACGCTCATAGGCGCGACCCCCGTTAATATGCCCCGTTGACAAAGGTCAATCTACGTACTCCCTTGAGGACGGTCAAGGGAGTAGTTGCTGGTAGACAACGACGGCCACGCCATTGCGCACAGGGCTTTGTCTCCGGTTGCTGACGCCAGGGACGTAATGTATGAGGACATGGCATACTTACGCTAAGTAACTTTAGATCGCTAATTCTTCACATAAGGCAAGCGATCTTCACACTGCGTTGCCAAACCTGTGGGTACGAGGCAGCAACGCTGCCCACAAACTGGGTGTGTGTCCTCCGTCACACCCATTGTCATAGGCGGCTGGATGGAGTCGTTTGTAGATGCGGCTTGCGCTGGCGTCCGCTACCACGAATATTGCGCCGGAAAGCCTTGCGCACCATGCCTGCATCATCAGATCGCCGGTAGGCCCACCGTGGACAAGAAACTCCTTCCATGCGACCTCAACCTCAGGCTCTGGCGCCATCCCAGTGGGAGGTGTCGTGCCCTTGTCGTGGGTTCCGCCCGCGTATCGGACCAGGTCGGACCGGCCAAGCCCGGTTTCGTGCGCCGAGGCGGATCGGGTATGTCGATTTCGGAGCGTCGTGGAACCGGACAGCGGCAGAAGGGGCCGCACCACCCTGGTGACCCGGTCCGCCTCCGGTGCCAGCGGCAACGGCCTCAGCTGGGGCGGCATTCCGTTGGGCGACGGCAGCCACGTCCTGTTCACCTCGGCGGCGACCAACCTGGGCGTCGACCCGGGCGACGGCCGGGCCCACCTCTTCGTGCGCTGCCCGGGGCGCTGTTGAGCCACCCCTGCCGATTCCGGCCACAGTGGATCCGGGCCGAGGGCCGACCTCAGCCCGGGTCCCCGGACCCCGGTCGAGCCGATGATCAGGATCGCCACGACATCATCGGTCACGAGTGCCGATCCGGCCCAGGACGCAGCTCCGACCGCCGAACGGAGCCGGCCGGCCGGCCCAAGGAGCCCAGGAGCGCCGGCGCGGTCCCCCGGCGGCGACGCCGGTTCCTGGAAGCGACCACAGTGTGCGATCCCCGGCGCGTCGCTCAGCGACCGCGGATCGCCGCGATGAACTCGTCCGGCGGCCGGTATCCGTGCTCGACCACATAGTGATGGACCAGCGTGGGCGCGGCGTACGCCGTTTTGTCCGTCCCGATCGCCCGCACCTCGGCGAAGCCGAGCACCTGTTCCGCACCGCCCGAACGGGCCACCGGCCGGTCGGGATGCGCGCAGCCACCGAGGTTGCATCGGTGCCATCCCCGGGTGAGGTGCACCTGCTTCCCGACCACTCTCTCGGCGAGCGCGGCGACGAACTCGTCGGGCACCGGTCCGCGGGTGAAGTCGTGTCCGGCGTCCAGCCAGCCTACGTTGAGCGCCGGCTCCTCCACCTCCGCCAGATAGGTGTAGGGCGACAGATCCGCGAAGTACGTCATGGCAAACATTCTCCGCAGGCTGCCCAGTGGACGTTGCCCGTGGCCGGGTTTCAGCGACTCGGACGGTTCGCAACCAGGGTCACCACGCGGTGGGTGCAGGCCCGCCCGGCGCCGCGGGAGCTCCCGGGTTTCGCCGGGCCCGGGCCGCATCACGTGGCCGTCCGTGCCGGCGACGAGGCGCTTCCGGAAGGACCCGGGTCAGCCCGAGTTCGGCCCGAGCTTCAGGTGGCTGGTGATCCGGTAGCGGTCGCCGCGGTAGATCGACCGGGTGAACTCCATGACCCGTCCCCCGCCGTCGCGGGTGGTCCGTTCGAAGAGCAGGGCCGGTGAATACGGCGGCACGCCGAGCAGCCGGGCTTCGCTCGCGTCGGTGACCGTCGGCTCGATGGTCTGCACCGCGTCGCTGGCGTCCAGCCCGTATCGCTCGCGCAGCAGACGGTAGAGCGAGCCGGAGACGAAGTCCTCGGCGGAGATGCCGCGGACCGGTGCGGCCAGCAGCCGGATCGCCTCGAGGGCCATCGGTTCGCCGTCGACGATCCGCCGGCGCATCACGTAGAGCAGGTCGTCGCCGGGCGAGACCTGCAAGCGCCGGCCGAGCCGGGCGCCCGCCGACTCGGTGCGGAACTCCAGCACCTCGCTGATCCAGTCGCCCTCGGCCGGCGGGACGGGCTGCCCGGATGCGGCGGGAATCTCTTGCGAGATCTTGTACGGGCTGGTGAACGTGCCCCGCCCGTGCTGGCGTACGAGGAGGCCGTTGCGGGCCAGGTCGTCGATGGCCGCTCGTACCGTCGGGCGGGAGACGCCGAGGCTCTCGCAGAGTGAGCGTTCCGACGGCATGGGATCGCCGGGCGCGCGCGCGTCGATCAGCTCGCGCAGTCTGTCCCGAACCTCAGCACGCCGCACAGCGTCCCCCTCTTTGTCTCGCCGAGGCACCGCCAGAGTTGTCCAGTGGTCAGCCATGGACAGTGTCACGTCTCGGTGCCGGTCTTGTCGAGCCAGGTCCACATGCTCCCGAAACCTGAGGTTGTAAAGAAACCTGCCCGTACGTATTGACGTTGACCACTGGTGTGGAAGACGGTAGGCAGACGGTCGATTTCCATACCACTGGTCAGTTCGGGGATGGGATTCGTCGACCGCGCACTTCCGGCAGGCCACCCCCGAGGCCGGCCGGCGCCTCTCATGCGAAGGAGCCCACCCCCATGGGGCCAACCCGCAAGATCACCATTGGTACGACCCTCGCCGCGACCGCCGTGGCCCTCACCGGCATCGGCATCGCCGCCGCGCCCGGCAGCAGCGCCGCCGTCGGTTGCGGCGTACTCTTCGACGACTTCAACTACTCATCGCGCACCGACGCGGCGCTGGGCCAGCGCGGCTGGAGCATCCGGAGCAACTCCGGCGGACCCGGCGTGGCCGGCGCGCGCTGGCCGGCCGACAACGTGTCGTTCCCGACCGTCGACGGGCAGAAGGTGGCCCAGCTGAAAGCGGTCACCGACGGCACCGCCGCCGGCACCTCCCACGCCGAGTTCTCGCAGAGCAACCGGCGATTCTTCGAGGGCACGTACCTGGCCCGGATCAAGTTCTCCGACGCCCCGGCGAGCGGCTCCGACGGCGACCACGTGAACCAGACCTTCTACACGATCTCCCCGCTGGCCGCACCGATGGACCCGAACTACTCCGAGCTGGACTTCTCCGAGTACCTGCCGAACGGCGGCTGGGGTGAGCCGGGTCCGATCAACTACCAGACCACCTGGTACACCTACGTCGCCGACCCGTGGTACGCCGACAATCAGCACAGCCAGCAGGCGCGCAGCATCAACGGCTGGCACGACGTGATGGCGACCGTCTCCGCCGGGCACGTGAAGTACTACATCGACGGTGCCCTGGTCGGTGACCACTCGGGCAAGTTCTACCCCCGGCAGAACATGTCGATCGACTTCAACCAGTGGTTCATCGACCTGGCGGGGCACGCCGGCGGCGCCAGCACCTACCTTGAGTCGGTCGACTACGTCTATCACGCCAAGAAGCAGGTCCTGAGCCCCGCGCAGGCGACGGCGGCGATCAACGGCTACCGGTCCGCGGGCTCCGCGCACGCCGACAGCGTCGTCACCACGAACGACTGCGACCCCGGCGTACCGCCGGCAACCAACCCGCCGACAACCGGCCCTCCGGCGCCCGGTGCCACGATGCTGCAGTCGAACTTCAGCGGCCGCTGCATCGACATTCCCGGCGCCCAGGCGAACGCGGGTGCGCTCCTGCAGATGTGGGACTGCAACGGCAGCGTCGCGCAGGAGTGGGCGTTCCCGTCCGACGGCACCGTGCGCGCGATGGGCAAGTGCATGGACCCGGCCGGGGGCGCCCTCGCCAACGGCACGCCGATCCAGTTGGCCGACTGCAACGCCAACCCGGTCCAGCGGTTCACCCTGACCTCCGCCCGGACCCTGGTGAACGTCTCCTCCGGCCGGTGCGTGGACATCAAGGACTGGGTCGGCAGCAACGGCGCCGCACTGCAACTGTGGGACTGCGCCGGCAGCGCCAACCAGATCTGGGGCAGGCTCTGATCTGATCGCAGCAGCGACGAAGGCCCGCGCCGTCCCTCGAACCACCCGGCGCGGGCCCTGTCCGTTGCGAAGCGCGGCTACGAGGCCACCGGGCCGGCCCAGGGCTTAGTCTGGCGCTCATGGCCATCGACCTGACCGCCCTGCGGGCGCAGTTCCCCGCCCTCGACCACGGCCTCGCCTTCTTCGACGGGCCGGGTGGGACGCAGACCCCCCGCCCGGTCGCCGACGCCATCGCCGCGACGCTGACCGGCCCGCTGTCCAACCGCGGAGCGGTCAGCACCTCCGAGCTCAACGCCGAACGTGCCGTCACGGGGTTCCGGGCCGCCTACGCCGACCTGCTCAACGTGCCCGCCGCCGGTGTCGTCCACGGCCGCAGCGCGACCCAGCTCACCTACGACTTCTCCCGCCATCTGGCCAAGAACTGGCGGGCCGGCGACGAGATCGTCCTCAGCCGTCTGGATCACGACTGCAACGTGCGCCCCTGGATCCAGGCGGCCGAGCGCACGAGCGTGATCGTGCGCTGGATCGAGATCGACGAAAAGACCACAGAGCTGGACCTCGATTCGTACGCGCGGGCGCTCTCCCCCCGCACGCGGCTGGTCGCGGTCACGGCCGCCTCGAACGTGCTGGGCACCAAGCCGCCGGTCCGCCGGATCGCCGATCTGGCTCACGGGTGCGGTGCCCTGGTGTTCGTGGACGGCGTGCACTACGCCGCCCACGACCTGGTGGACGTGCCGGCGATGGGCGCGGACCTGTTCGTCTGCTCGCCCTACAAGTTCCTCGGACCGCATTGCGGTGTGCTCGCGGCGGCACCGGAGCTCCTGGAGACCATTCAGCCGGACAAGCTGCTGCCCTCCTCCAACGCCGTGCCGGAGCGCTTCGAGTTCGGCACTCTGCCCTACGAGATGCTGGCGGGCGCCTCCGCCGCGGTGGACTTCCTCGCCGCGATGGACCCCGGCCCGCGGCCGGGACGCCGGGACAGGCTCGCGCACTCGCTGGGCTCCCTGCATGACCACGAGCGGGTGCTGCGCACTAGGCTAAAGGAGGGCCTGCGAACTCTCGGTGACGCCGTCACCCTGCATTCCAGGGCCGCCGACCGCACCCCGACGCTGCTGATGACTCTCGACGGTCGCGACGCCCGCCAGGCCCAGCTCCATCTGGCCGCACGCGACGTCCTGGCCCCGGCCGGGTCCTTCTACGCCTACGAGCCCTTCACCGCGTTGAGGCTGCCCGACGCCGCCCTGCGGGTCGGCCTGGCGCCCTACAACACCGCCGACGAAGTGGACCGGTTCCTCGACGGTCTCGCCACCTACCTCAGCCGATGAGCCACCCCCTCAGCCGATGAGCCACCCCGAAATGATGTGACGCCAGGGCGCCCTAAGCGGCGGGCAGGGCGGCGGCCAGGACCACGCGGTCCCGTCCGCCCTGTTTGGCGGCGTACAGCGCGTCGTCCGCGGCCTGCAGCAGGGCGGCGGGGGACTCCGGCCCGGTGTACAGGGTCACGCCGGCGCTGAACGTCGTGACGATCGTCTCGCCGCCGAAGACCAGCGCGTGGTCGCGAACCGCCTGGCGCAGCGCATCCAGCCGGGCCACCGCCTCCGCCGCCGTGGCTCCGGGCAGCAGCAGGACGAACTCCTCGCCGCCGTGTCGCGCCACGACCTCGCCGTCGCCGAGGGCACGGCTCAGCGTCGTGGCCAGTTGCACCAGCACGGCGTCGCCGGCGGCGTGGCCGTGCCGGTCGTTGACCCGCTTGAAGTGGTCGAGGTCGACCAGCGCGAGGGCCAGCGGCGTGCCGTCGTTCGAGGCGTGCTCGACCGCGGCGCCGAGGGCGTTCATGAGGTAGCGCCGGTTGTGCAGGCCGGTCAGGTGGTCGCGGACCGCCTGCTCGGCGAGGTCGGCACGAAGCAGTTCGATCGTGCGCAACTGCTCCCGAAGCTGGTTGTTGACGCGCTCGAGCTCGCGGCGCTGCCGGCTGCGCTCGGTGATGTCCCGGGCGACGAGTGCCCAGCCGATGCTACGGCCGGCGCGGTCATGCAGCGCGGACACGCGGATTTCGAAGTCGCGTCCGGAGCCGGCGACGTTCTGGATCGTGTGATCGACGTCGGTGTCGAGCAGGAGCTTGATGCCCGAGTCCGTGCCGAACAGCACGCGGAGTGTGGCGCCGACAAAGTTGGTCGGCGGCTCCGGCAACAGCGAGCGCAGCAGGTGGTCCGCGGCGGGGTTGACCGAGAGCACCCGGCCGCCGGCGTCCACCACGGCGACCGCGTCGCCGATCTTCTGGAAGACCCGCTCGTGGGCGACCGGGGCCAGGCCGGGCAGCGAGAAGCGGGTCATCATCACGTACATGATCGGCGTGGTTACGGCGTAGCCGAGGACGGTCAGGTCAATGAGCCTGCCGTGCAGCGACAGCCCGATCAAGTTGAAGATGGTCGCGGGCATCGAGATGACGATGGCGATCAGGTAGCCGCGGTATCGCGACGCTCCGCGTGCCCAACCCCGGATGACCCTGATCAGTGCGAGGCCCAGCAGCACGTAGCAGTACGTGGTGTGCAGCCAGAAGAGCGGACCGAAGAGCGCCACGTACGCGCCGTCGAACCCGGTCGGCTCGGCGCCTGCGAAGAACTGGTGGTGCCAGGGGTTCGTCGCGATCGCCAGCAGGCAGAGCACCGGCTCGACGGCCAGCCAGGTGAGGCTCCGCCGGGTCAGCCGCCAGGTGCGGTCGATGGTCGTGTACGAGAAGCAGTGCCAGCTGGCGACGACGGCGGACACCCCGACGAAGGCGAGGCCGAGGAATGTCAGCACGATGCCGGGGTCGCGGAACTGCATGGACGCGGCGTCGGCGACCGCCCACTGGGTGATGCCGGCCCCGAGGACCGCCATCACGCCGTAGCCGGGGGCCTGGTGGCGGCGTCGCCAGCCGGTGACGGAAACGGCCGCCGCGACGCACGCGGCCGTGAGGAACAGCAGAGACAGCACATACGTTGTCATGCGTTGCCTCCCTCGCTCGAACGTCCATGAGGCTCATCGGCAGCGGCGGGACCCGGGGTGAGCGGAAGTCCTGTGACGTGGAACGTGTTTCGCCACGCCGTTGTAATGGGAGCGCTCCCATGTAACGATGACTGTCACTTTCCTGGCAGGTGGGACCTTCCATGATGAAGAAGCTCGGCACCATCCTGGCGGCCGCCGCGCTCGGCGCCGGCCTGCTGTGGACCGCCTCTCCCGTAGACGCCGCGGCGGCGCCGCCCTACAGCTACGGCGAGGCGCTGCAGAAGTCGCTGCTGTTCTACGAGGCCCAGGTGTCGGGCCGCAAGCCGGCCTGGAACCGGGTGTCCTGGCGGGGCGACTCGGCGCTGCGGGACGGCTCGGACGTCGGCGTCGACCTGACGGGCGGCTGGTACGACGCCGGCGACCACGTCAAGTTCGGGCTACCCATGGCGTTCACCACCACGATGCTGGCATGGGGCGCGGTGGAGAGCCGGGACGCGTACGCGGGCTCCGGGCAGCTGGGCAGTCTGCTGAACAACCTGCGGGTGCCGAACGACTACTTCATCAAGGCGCATCCGTCGCCCGACGTACTGTACGGGCAGGTCGGCAAGGGCGACGACGACCACAAGTGGTGGGGTCCGGCCGAGGTGATGCCGATGGCCCGCCCCGCGTACAAGATCGACGCGAGCTGTGGCGGCACCGAGCTCGCGGCGGAGACGGCGGCCGCGATGGCGGCCAGCTCCCTGGTCTTCCGGCCGACCGACCCCGGTTACGCGGACACCCTGCTGACGCACGCCAAGCAGCTCTATTCCTTCGCCGATCGGGTGCGTCGCAGCTACCACGAGTGCATCACCGACGCGACGGCGTTCTACCGGTCGTGGAGCGGCTACGCCGACGAACTGGTGTGGGGCGCGACCTGGCTGTATCGGGCCACCGGCGACGCCGCCTATCTGGCGAAGGCCGAGGCGGGCTACGACGCGCAGGGCAACGAGAACCAGACCAGCACCAAGATGTACAAGTGGACGATCTCCTGGGACAACAAGCAGTACGGCAACTACGTGCTGCTCGCCCAGCTGACCGGCAAGCAGAAGTATCTCGACGACGCGAACCGGTGGCTCGACTGGTTCACCGTCGGGGTGGGCGGCGAGAAGGTGCGCACGTCACCGGGCGGTATGGTCGTGGTCGACTCGTGGGGCGCGCTGCGCTACGCGGCCAACACGGCGTTCGTCGCGCTGGTGCACAGCGACCACCTCGGCGACGCGACGCGCAGGCAGCGATATCACGACTTCGCGGTGCGGCAGATCAACTACGCCCTGGGCGACAACCCGCGCAACTCCAGCTACGTGATCGGGTTCGGCGTGAACGCGCCGAAGAACCCTCATCACCGTACGGCGCACGGTTCCTGGTGGGACAGCCAGCAGGTGCCCGAGCAGACCCGGCACGTCCTGTACGGCGCCCTGGTCGGCGGCCCGTCCGCCCCGGACGACGCGTACACCGACAGCCGCGGCGACTACGTGATGAACGAGGTGGCGACGGACTACAACGCCGGGTTCACGTCGGCCGTGGCGCGACTCTACGGCGAGTACGGCGGTGCGCCGCTGACGGGCTTCCCGCAGGCCGAAACGCCCGACATCGCCGAGTTGTCGATCGAGACGACGGTCATGCAGAACGAGGCGCGGGCGACCGGCGTGAAGGTCGTCATCTACAACAAGTCGGCGTTCCCGGCCCGGGCGCTGACCGCCGGGCGCTTCCGCTACTACTTCACCCGGGAGGACGACTCGGCGTTGCAGGTCAGTTCGCCGTACACCCAGGGCTGCCCGGGACCGACCTCGGCCCGGCAGTACTCCGGCAACCTCTGGTATGTCGAGGTGGACTGCACCGGCTACACGATCGCGCCGGCGGGCCAGTCGGCACACCGGATGGAGGTGCAGCTCAAGATCGGCGTCGCCGAGGGCGGCGCGTGGGATCCGGCGAACGATCCGTCCTACCGGGCGGCATCCGGCCCGAACACCGGCGTGCCGCTGTACGACGGCTCGACGCTCGTGTGGGGCTCCGCGCCCGGCGGCTCGTCGCCGTCGCCGTCCCCCTCGCCGTCGCAGTCCTCGTCCCCGTCGCCGTCGCCGTCGCAGTCCCCCTCGCCGTCGCCGGCCGCCGGATGCCGGGTCGTCTATACCACCAACGACTGGAGCACCGGCTTCACCGCGACCGTGGCGATCACGAACGGTCCCGTCGCGGCGAACGGATGGACCCTGACCTTCCCGTACGCGGCCGGCCAGAAGGTGTCGCAGGCGTGGTCGTCAACGGTGACGCAGTCCGGCACCCAGGTGACCGCCTCGAACGCGTCGTTCAACGGGAACCTGCCCGCGGGCGGCACGGTCAGCTTCGGTTTCAACGGCACCCACACCGGCACGAACCCGCCACCCACCTCGTTCACCCTGAACGGCACGGCCTGCGCGACCGGTCGGTGACATCCCGCGCCTGCGAGTCCTCGCGGACTATCGGTGGGCCGGGACCGGTTCCGCGGCGAACTGCGGCTCGGCGACGGGCTTGCCGAAGTGGTACCCCTGGGCCAGCCGGTAGCCGAGGCGGTACAGCTCGGCGGCCTGTTCCGCGGTTTCCACCCCTTCGGCGACCGCGCTCAGGCCGAGGCCCTCGCTGACCCGGATCAGGGCCGTGGCGATGACCGCCTGCCGGCCCGCCATGGTGATGTTGTCGACGAACGACTTGTCGACCTTGATGACGTCCACCGGGACCGTCTGCAGCAGGCCGAGCGACGAGTGTCCGGTGCCGAAGTCGTCGAGGGCGATACGGACGCCCAGCTCGTGCAGCTCGTTGAGGGTCTGCACGGCCTGGCCGCCACCGAACACCGCGGTCTCGGTGACCTCGACGGTGAGCCGGCCGGCCGGCAGGCCGGTGTCCGCCAGGACCCGCGTGACCAGCGCGGCGAAGCCCGGCTCGGCGAGCTGGCGGGCCGAGACGTTCACGCTGATCCGGTCCGGAGCCCGGCCGCCCCGGTCGGCCAGCCACTGCGCGGCCTGGCCGCAGGCCGTGCGCAGGATCCATTCGCCCAGCTCGATGATGAAACCGTTGTGCTCCGCGACCGGGATGAACCGGTCGGGGGCGATCACGCCGCGCTCCGGGTGGTGCCAGCGGACCAGCGCCTCCACCGCGTGCGGCCGGCCGTGTGGCAGCTCCACGATGGGCTGGTAGACCATCCGGAACTGGTTGGTGGCCAGCGCGGTGCGCAGCTCGGCGCCGAGCCGGTCCTGTTCGTTGGCGGTCCTGTCCAGCTCGGGGGTGTGCCGGCGGTGGGTGCCGCCGGAGATCTTGGCGGCGTACATGGCCACGTCGGCGCGGCGGAGCACCTCGAGGGGGCTGTCCGCGCCCTGGGCATCCGCGATGCCGATGCTGACGCCCACCATCAGGTCGTGTCCGTCGGTCCGCACGGACCCGTTCAGCGAGCCGGTCAGCCGGGCCACCAGGGCGTCGGCCTCCTCGGTCGTGGTCCCGGTGAGCAGGACCGCGAACTCGTCGCCGCCCATCCGCGCCACCAGCGCGTCCGGGCCGGCCGCCAGCCGCAGGCGCTCGGCGACGGCGACCAGCAGCAGGTCGCCGACGCCGTGCCCCAGCGAGTCGTTGACCTCCTTGAAGTCGTCCAGGTCCAGCAGGGCCACCTGCATCGACCCGGCGGCGAGGCCCTCGGTGAGGCCCTGCTCCAGGCGGCGGCGGTTGGCCAGCCCGGTCAGCTCGTCGGCCATGGCCAGGTCCTCGAGCAGGTCGGCCTGACGCTGGATCTGCGACACGAAGCCGGACATGCGGACCACCACGAGCACGAACAGCACCACGGCCCCGGCCGCGATCGCCATGCGGTCCACGTCGTTGTCGCCGATGCCCGGCACGAACAGCAGGGAGGGCGGCAGCAGCGAGCTGACCCCGAGCAGCACCAGCCGGCCCCGGCTGACCCGGGCCACGCTCGGCCCGTTCGTCCCGCCGGTCCAGCGCATGGAGGGATGCAGGGCAGCGACCGCCCACATGACGTACGCGAACAGCCAGCCGCCGTCGAGCAGCCCGCCGCCGTCGTTCTCCGTATACAGGGTCAACAGCGAGTAGGTGACGTCGGATCCGAGCAGCACCACCGCCGCCGCGCCCAGCAGCCAGGCACTCGTGGAGCGCCGGCCCGTGCTGGTGAAGAAGCGGGCCAGCATCGCGAGCAGCAGCGTATCGGCCGCCGGATAGGCCAGCCCGATGGCCCGTTCCAGGGCGGAGGCGGTCGAGCCGGCCGCGATCGGGTGCATCACGAACACCCAGAACACCAGGCCGATGCCGATCGCCACGATCGCCGCGTCGATCACACCGGCCAGGTCACCGCCGCGGCGCCGGCCGCGGCTGAGCAGCATCAGGCCGACGACCAGCATCGGGTAGGCCGCCAGATAGAGGAAATCGGCCGCGGACGGGTACGGCTCCCGGTGCAGGATGAACTTGTGGAAGTCCCAGACGAGGTCACCCATCAGCCAGGTGAACTGCCCGGCGGCGAGCCAGTGCCACATGGCCGGGCGAGCGGGGCGGAACAGACGTACGCCCAGCGGGATCGCCAGGCAGGACAGCAGCCCGACGCTGGTGTACTCGACCTCGGAGGCCACGCTGTCGTACGGCAGCAGGTAGTAGCCGATCGTGGCGAGTCCGCCCATGACCAGCCACAACCACCACGCTCGTTTGTGCAACACGGTTAGCCTTCGGCCGGCCGCGTCGTCACTTGAGGGATCACGACGCACGCCACCGGCCGGGCGGGCCTGCCGCCGGCCACGCCTTGGGGTCCGGTCGTTGCGAGTCGTCCGCATGACGTGCCATCGACACCGACGGGCCGCACTTGAGACTTCGCCCGGTTACCGGGTGCCCGGGCCGGCCGCCCGGAACGGCCGTTGATCAGATGTTGGAACCGTCGGGCGGTAGGTCGGCGGGTGGCTGCGGGGATCCGCCCTCACCCTCGGCGTTCGCGCAGGACAGGCCGAGGGTGTACGCCGTCATCGACAAGGAGCCGTAGGCGTAGCCGTCGACCAGAACCGCGGTGTCCGCCTCCCTGGTGGCCCCGGCGAGGCCGGCCAGATACAGCGCGGGAATGAAGTGGTCCGGGGTCGGTACCGCATGGCGGAAGTCGCGGTGGGCATCGAGGGTCGCGAACTCGGTCGGGTTGGTCAGCATGCGCACCTTGGCGTCCTCGTCGAAACGCCGGGCCCAGTCGTAGCCGCCGTCGGCCAGCTTCCAGTTCATCCCGCCCAGGTTGTGCACGACGTTGCCGCTGGCGATGATCAGCACTCCGCGCTGCCGCAGGCCGGCGAGTTTGGCGCCGAGCTCGAGGTGGTAGTCCAACGGCTTGTTGGCGTTGATGCTGAGCTGCACGACCGGGATGGAGGCGTCGGGGAAGGCGTGCACCAGTACCGACCAGGTGCCGTGATCTATGCCCCAGCTGTCGACGTCGGCACCCACCCACGTCGGGTGGACGACATCACTGACCTCTGCCGCGAGTTCGGGAAGCCCGGGCGCGGGATACTGCACCTCGAACAGCGCCGGCGGAAAGCCGTAGAAGTCGTGGATGGTCCGTGGCCTGGGCATCGCAGTGACGGCAGTGGCGTTGATGTACCAGTGCGCGCTGATCACCAGGATGGCGCGGGGGCGGGGTGTCGCCGCGCCGAAGGCCTTCCACGCGGTGGTGTAGCGGTTGATCTCGAGAGCGTTCATCGGGTTGCCGTGGCCGATGAACGCGGCCGGCATCAGTGCATCCGGGGTGTTGCGGGTGTCTGCCTGCACGTCCGGCCTCCTCGTCCGCGGCCCCACTTGCCGGGCCGTCGTCAGCGTAGTGCTTGAGCAGCCGTTCACGTTGTGCTCCGGGCCGGCTGGGCTCTTGACGACTTCAGTCGAGCGTTGTTCACTGGCCCTAACAATCGACGTGCACTGATGAGCGCGCCCCGGGGTCGTTTCGTCACATCACCCCCCGCGAGCGGATTGTTGGACCGATGCTGCGTAACGATTCTCGTGGCATCTGAAAATCGTGAGCACAACTAGCCTGGACATTCTCTCCCACATTTGCTGGGAAAGGGGCACCATGTTTCTCGCGGCGGAAGGTAACAGTGTCCTGAGTCTGGACCTCAGCCCGGTCGATCTGGTGCTGATGGTGATCTACTTCTCGTTCGTGCTGGGCATCGGATTCGCGCTCAAGCGCGCGGTCAAGTCGTCCCTGGACTTCTTCCTGTCCGGCCGGTCGTTGCCCGCATGGGTTACCGGGATCGGCTTCATCTCGGCGAACATCGGCGCGGTCGAACTCCTCGGACAGTCGGCCAGCGGCGCCCAGTACGGCGCGGCGATGGTGCACTACTTCTGGATCGGGGCCATTCCCGCCATGGTGTTCCTCGGCATCGTCATGATGCCGTTCTATTACGGCTCCAAGGTCCGCAGCGTCCCCGAATACCTGCGGCTGCGGTTCGACCCGAAGGCACACCTGATCAACGCCATCACCTTCGTCGTCGGGAGCATGCTCATCGCCGGCGTGAACCTCTACGCGCTGTCGATCGTTCTCGAGGCGCTGCTCGGCATCCCGCTCATCTTCGCCATCATGCTGTCCGCCGTCTTCGTGCTGTCCTACATCCTCCTAGGCGGGCTCACCAGCGCGATCTACAACGAGGTGATGCAGTTCTTCGTCGTGCTCGTCGGCATGGTCCCGCTGACGATCATCGCGATCAAGGAGACCGGCGGCCTCAGTCAGCTGTTCGACAAGCTGAGCGCGGAGCATGGGAACGCGTTCGTGGAACCGTGGACGGGTACCGGTGTCGGCGGGTCGAACCCGGTGGGCGACTGGATCGGGATCATCCTCGGTCTGGCCTTCTGCCTGTCCTTCGGATACTGGACGACGAACTTCGCCGAGGTCCAGCGGGCAATGGCCGCCAAGGACGGCAACTCCGCCAGGCTCACACCGATCATCGGGGCCTACCCCAAGGCGTTCGTGCCGCTGATCACCATTCTGCCGGGGATGGCGGCGCTCGTTCTGCTGCCCGGGATCGGCACCACCGGCAGTGGCCTGGAATACAACGACGCGATCCCGGCGCTGATGGACAAGTACCTGCCGCCCGGCGTGCTCGGCGTCGCGGTGACAGGTCTGCTTGCCGCCTTCATGGCCGGCATGGCCGCGAATGTGTCGAGCTTCAACGCAGTATTCACCTACGACCTCTGGCAGGATTACATCCGGCCCGGCCGCTCGGACCACTACTACCTGGTCGTCGGCCGCTGGGCGACCGCCGGCGGGGTCGGCGTCGCGGTTCTCACCGCGCTCATCGCCTCCGGATTCAGCAATATCTCCAATTATCTGCAGACGCTGTTCTCGTTCTTCAATGTCCCGCTGTTCTGCGCATTCATCATCGGCATGTTCTGGCGGCGGGCGACCAGGAGCGCCGGTTTCTGGGGCATCCTGGCCGGCACGGTGACCGCCGTTGCCGTGTACGCGCTCTACAAGTTCGACGTGTTGAACTTCCGCAGTGATCTGCACGAGACGATGTGGGGTTCGATCGCGGCCTTCGCCGCCGGCGCCATCGCGATGGTGCTGGCCTCGACGCGAGAGCCACAGAAGACGGACGAGGAGCTGCACGGCCTGGTGTACGGGATGGAGATCCGCGATGCATCCGACACCGCGGCCCGCCCCTGGTACCGATCCCCCGTCGTCCTCGGGGTCGGTGTACTCGTCGTCAACACCGCGCTCTACGCCGCCGTCTACGCGTTCTGACCCGCTGGACCTGAGGAGGTTCCCGCCATGACGTCACCGGAGGAGAAGCCCGGCGAGCAGGGTACCGACCTGTTGGCGAAGCTCTTCGACATCCGTTCCTTCACCGGAGCGCTCTTCCTGATCTTCGGGGTGATCGTCACCATCGTCGGGCTGAACGCCAGCGAAGCGGACATCCAGAAGTCGGCCGGGTTGAACCTGGCGCTGGTGATCGGGCCGATCATGCTCGCCTTCGGCGCGATCTTCATCGTCTGGCTGCTGCTCAGGCCGCCGGAGGTGCTGCACAGCCACGAGGTCACCGAGGAGGACCTGCCGGAGCAACTCCGCCATCACGGCCTCGAAGCCATCCCCGAACACCCGGGCGAACCCGGCTCCGAGCCGCCTCCTCCGGCACGCCGGCGCGGGCCGAGCGGACACTGACCGTTCCGGCGGCCGTCGATCGTCGGCGCACCAGGCGCAGCGGGGGAGTTCAGACGCACGTGGATTGCCCGCTGTCGCGGGATGGAGGGGACATGAGGTACAGCACGATCATCGTCGGCGCCGACGGTTCGGAGTCCGCGCTCAGGGCGGTCGAACAGGCCGCCGAGATCGCCCAGGCACGCTCCGCTCGGCTCCTTGTGGTGTGCGCCTATCACCCGTTGACCGCGAAGGAGCAGAGCATTCTCGCCGCGGCGGTCGGCCCCACCAGCATGTACCAGGTGGCCGGTACGGACGCCGCCGAGGAGGCGCTCGCGGCCGCCCGGCAGCGTGCGGTCGAGGCCGGCGCCTCCGAGGTGATCGCGAGGCTGGTCAAGGGCGATCCCGGCCAGGCTCTGCTGACGACGGCGAGTGAGCAGGCCGCGGACCTCATCGTCGTGGGCAACCGCGGCATCAACACCCTCTCCGGGCGACTGCTCGGCTCGGTGCCTTCGGACGTGTCCCAACGGGCGTCCTGTGACGTCCTCATCGTGCACACGACGAAGGGCGGGCCCCGAAGCCTCGGGAGCGACGATGACAAGGACGATTGACGAAGGGGCTGGGCCGCGGCGATCGCGGCGCGATCGGATCCGCGTCCTCCGACGGCCCGGAGGTGTTCATGACGGCTGATGGGCGTACCGGTGCGGGTCGCAAGGTTGCCGTATTGGGCCCGATCCCCCGCGACCGGATCGTGACCCACACCGGCGAACGGTTCGAGAAATACGGATGCGCCCTGTACACGGCGGTGGCGCTCTCGGCGCTGCTCGATCCCGGCGACACGATCGTGCCGATCTGCCATGTCCGGCGGCGCGACGACGGTCCGATCAAGCAGATCCTGAGCCCGTACCGGAACATCGACACGTCCGGAATCACGTCGTCGCACGATCAGGGTGACGTGGTCGAGCTCCGCTACATCGAGCACAACCGCCGGGTCGAGCGGCAGACGAGCTTCATGAACCCGATCCTGCCCGGCGACCTCGACAAGGTGCTCGACGCCGATGTGTTCGTCTGCGTCCCGATCACCGACTACGAAGTGGGCCAGCCGACCTTGCGCCACATCAAGGAGAACAACAGCGACGCGATCATCGTCCTGGACGGCCACGGCCCGACGACCACGCTGACTCGCAGCGGCGAACGCCACCCGCGGGTGTGGGCCGACCGGGACGTGTGGCTGCCGTACATCGACATCCTCAAGATGAACCTCGAGGAAGCGAGCTCGACGTGGTTGGGCGAATCGCCGGAGCTGATCGCGGACCCACCGAGCCTCAGTCACGACGCGCTGCGTGATCTGGCGCAGCACTGTCTCGACCGCGGCGTCGGGGCGGTCTGCGTGACCCTGGACGAACGTGGCTGCGTGGTCTTCTACCGCCAGGCTTCGGGTGGGATCGCCTCGGAGATCGTTGATCGCATCGAGGTCGGGCGGGTCGTCGACGCGACCGGCGCCGGTGACTCCTTCGCCGCCGGGTTGGGCTTCGGTTACCTCGAATTCCGCGACTACGTCGTCGCCTGCCAGTACGGCAACGCCATGGGCGCGCAACGCTGCACCGGCGCCGAGCTCAACGTGTACCTGTCCCGCGAGGAGACGCAACGGCAGATCCTCGCGTCGTACGGTTCCCGATCGTAGGAGGCAGCCGGTCATGGACGCCGATCTCGACGGTGCGGACTCCGGGTGGCAGATCGTCGAGGACGGCTTCGATCCGGTGCTGGCGAACACGTACGAGACGCTCTTCACCACCGGCAACGGATATCTCGGCACGCGCGGCTCGCTCGAGGAGGGCCACGAGGGCGCGCTACCCGGTACCTTCCTGCGGGGGGTCTTCGACCACCACGACTCCGCGGTCATCGACCTGGTGAAGGCCCCCGACTGGGTCGCGCTCGAGATCGTGGTCAACGGCGTCAAGCTCGACGTCACCTCCGGGTCGATCGTGCGCCATCGGCGGGTCCTGGACCTGCGGGAGGGCAGCCTGTCGCGCGAGACCGTCTTCTCCGACTCCGAGGGCCGGCGAACCCGAATCGAATCGATCCGGTTCGCCAGCAGCGCCGACGAACATCTGTGTTGCCTGCGGGCTCGCGTCACGCCCGAGAACCACACCGCCTCGATCAGTGTCCACAGCGCGATCGACGCCACCGTGCACAACCTGGACCGGCGGCCGTTCTACGCGGATCCGCCGCCGGCCGACCCACAGATGAAGTGGCACAAGTGGGCGAAGTCCAGGCACCTCGACGAGGTTGCCCGCGCCGGGTTCCCGGACGGCGTCTACCTCGAGACTCGGACCATCGACACCGGCATCACCATCGGCTACGCGGCCGGCACGACGGTCTCGGCACCGGCGGAGCAGGAGTTCGCGGAGCGGTACAAGCACGTCGGGCAGCGGTCGCGCATGCGGGTCGCCGCCGGGGAGACGATCGTCGTGGAGAAGCTCGTCACGATCTACACCTCCCGCGACGTCGCGGCGGAGAACGTGGGCCGGGCGGCCCAGGACGAGCTCCGCCGCCACCGGAACGCCGGATTCGCGGCGTCCCGGGAACGCAACCGGGCGGCCTGGGCGGCGAAGTGGGCGGACTCCGACGTCACGATCGACGGGGACGAGGACGCCACTCGGGCGGTGCGGTTCAGCATCTACGAACTCCTGATCGCGGCGAACGAGTCGGATTCGCGCGTGAACATCGGGGCGAACGCCCTCACGGGCGAGCGTTACCGCGGGCACGCGTTCTGGGACACCGAGGTGTTCATGCTCCCGTTCTTCGTCTATACGCAGCCGGAGACGGCCCGGGCGCTGCTGCTGTACCGCTACCACACCCTCGACGGCGCGAGACAGAACGCCCGCGACACGGGATTCCGTGGTGCGCGCTACGCGTGGGAGTCCGCCGACACCGGCGTCGAGGAGACGCCGAAGTGGACCATCGACGGTGCGCACCGGATCTGGATGGGCGAGGAGGAGATCCACATCACCTCGGCCGTCGCGTACGGCCTCATCGCGTACGTCGCCGCCACGGGCGACCACGCCCTGATGACCCGGTACGGAGCAGAGGTCCTCTTCGAGACCAGCCGCTTCTGGGCCGACCGGCTGGAGGCGACGCCCGACGGACGTTACGTGCTGAGCAGGGTCGTCGGCCCGGACGAGTTCCACGAGCACGTCGACAACAGCGCGTACACCAACTATCTGGTGCGGTGGCACCTGCAACAGGCCGCCCGCGTCTATGCCGAACTCTCGGACAGCGATGCACCCGAACTCGCGGCGTTGTCGGGGCGCATGGGGCTCGCGCGCGAGGAGGTGCGGGACTGGCTTGACAAGGCTGAGCAGATCCGCCTGCCGAGCGTTGACGATGACGGGGTGATCGAGCAGTTCGACGGGTACTTCGGGTTGGCCACCCTGCCGGTCGAGCACGACGACAACGACATGCCGAGGTATCCCCCGGGCTACCACCACTACAACCTGGCCGGCACGAAGCTGCTCAAGCAGGCCGACGTGGTGATGCTGACCTACGTGCTGCCGGACGAGTTCCCGGATGAGGTCAAGCTGGCCAACTACGAGTACTACGAGCCGCTGACGCTGCACAAGTCGTCATTGAGCCCGGCGACCCACTCGATCATGAGCATCGAGGTCGGCGATCCCGGCCGGGCCGTGCAGTACTTCCGCCGGGCGGCGACCGTCGACCTCGTGGACAACCAGGGCAACACCGAGGAGGGCGTGCACATCGCCTCCGCCGGTGGCACCTGGCAGATGATGGTGAACGGGTTCGGTGGATTTCGGGTGCGCAACGGTCAGATGACCTTCAAACCGTGGCTGCCACCTGACTGGAAAGCCATCGCCTTCCGGCTCAAGTGGCACGGTAATACGCTGTCGGTGTCCGCTGACCACACCGCGGCGACCTTCGTGCTGTCCGCCCCCGAGGGCTGCCACGAGACGATTCTGGTCCACGGCCGCGAGGTGGTTCTGCCGGCCAACGCGGAGGTGGTGGTCGGCCTGGACCGGGAATGAGGCGGCATGTCGTGCCCGTCCTCAGGAACCCTGAGGCAGGGTCCAGCGCTGGTCGGCCGCGCCCGTGCAGCCGGTGACGGTGACTGTCGCGCCCGGCGAACCGGGGTCGGTCAGGCAACCGCCGCTCTCGGGGTTGACCAGCGAGCCGCCCGGACCGGCCCGCCACTGGGTCGCGGGTTCGGCGTCGCATCCGCCGATCCGGACCGTCGCGTCCCCGCTCCTGCGGGCGCACCGGTCGGACACCCGCAGGGTTCCGTCGGTCGCCAGCGTCCACCGCTGGCTGCCGGCACCGTTGCAGGCGGCGGTCCGCACCGGACTGCCGTCGAGCCCGAGCAGCCCGCCCAGGCTCAGGCAGCGGCCGCCGGCCGCGGTTATCGGGCCGGTCCGGGCCGGGTCCGGTGGCGGCGCCAGCGTGGGGCCCGGCGCGCCGGCGGCGGGCCCGGTGGTCGCATTCCGCGCCGGAGCTCCCGGTACGGGGCTCTCGGCCGTCGCGATCGTGGTGCCGGCCGGCCGGCTCGCACCCCGGCCGGCCGGGGCCGGGCTGCTGTCCGTGCCGCTCGCCACCGGTGTCGGAGCCGGGGCGCCGGTCGCCGCCGTCGCCGGCGGTGGGGCGGCCCGGGTGGTCGCGGGCCGATCGCTGTCCCCCGGCGGGCCGAGCACCGCCAGCAGCAGGCCACCGACGAGCACGGCGATCACCCCGACCCCGGCCAGGACCAGGAGCCGCTGGCGGCGCAGCGCGGTGTTCCAGGCCGCCGGGTCGGTGCCCGCCGCGGCCGAGGCCGGGACGGTCGCCATCTCCCGGGTGCCGTCCGCGGGCAGATCGGCGGTCGCCGGCCAGGTCTGCGCGGGCCGGTCGTCGTTCGCGGCGGACCCGTCACGGGGCCGGGTGGTGATGTAGGGACGGACCAATACCGGGTCGTCGCGCTCGGAATCGTCAGACATCGAATCGTCCTACCGGGGGGATACGTCAAGATACGGTAGCTTGCAGCGTAGAGATCATTCGATGTCCAATAATTACCAGGGTTCGGGCGAAAAATCACGTCGGCCGGCTTCCCGCCGCGAACGCGCACGGTCCGATGCGGATTGCCGGTTACCGCTCCACCGACTGGCCGGCCGTCGCATTCGGGCGGTCCTGCCACCCGGCAGCCAGGCTGCGGTAGTAGGGGCTGCGGATCATGAGGCCGTCGTGGTCTCCGGTCGCGACGACCTGCCCGCCGTCCAGCACGACGATCTGGTCCGCGCCGCGGACGGTCGAGTAACGGTGCGCCGCCACGAGCAGCGCGCAGTCGCGGGAGACCTCCGCGATGGCCCGCCGCAGCGCCGCCTCGTTGATCGGGTCGAGGTGCGCCGTGGGTTCGTCGAGCAGGAGCAGGGCGGGCCGGGACAGCAGCGCGCGGGCGATGGCGACCCGCTGGCGTTGCCCGCCGGAGAGCCGTACCCCGCGGTCGCCCAGCGGGCTGTCCAGTCCGTTCGGCAGGCGCCGCACCAGGTCGGCCAAGTTGGTCAGCTCCACCACGTGGGCGATGTCGTCCGCGGTGGCGCCGGGCGCGCCGTAGGTCAGGTTCTCCCGCAGGGTGCCGTGGAACACCGGCGAGTCCTGCTCGACCAGGCCGATCCGCGCTCGGCACTCGGAACGGCGCATGTCACGCACGTTCCGGCCGGCGAGGAGGATCGCTCCGCGGTCGGCTTCGTAGAACCGCTCGACGAGGGCGAAGATGGTCGACTTGCCGGCGCCCGAGCCGCCGACCAGCGCGATGTGGCCGCGGGCGGGCAGCCGGAAGGACACCCCGCGCAGCACGGGCTGCCGCGGGTCGTACCCGAACCAGATGTCGCGGAACTCCAGCGCCGGCGCCGGTGCCCGGACGCCCTGGCGTGGCGAGACGGTCGTGACGCCGGGTGCGGGCCCGTCGGACTCGACCGGCAGGGCGAGCACCTCGTTGATCCGGGTGAGCGCTCCGCTGCCCTCCTGAACGGCGCTCAGGGCCTGGAAGACCGAGCTGATCGGCACCGCGAGACAGCTGATGTAGAGCAGGAACGCGACCAGGTCCGCCAGGGAGCTGGAGCCGGTGGCCACGCGTACCCCGCCGACCAGCAGCACCACCAGGAACGACCCGTCCACCGCCAGCTGGCTGGCCGGTCCCACCGCGGCGGTGAGTCGGGCCGTCCGCACGCCGTGCCGGCAGGCCTCGCGGGCCTGGGCGCCGATGCGCTCGGCCTCCCGCTGCTCGGCACGGCTGGCCCGCACGGTGCGCAGCGCCGACAGGACCCGGTCCAGGTCCCCGGCCATCTCGCCGGTGGCCCGCTGGCTGCCGAGGGCGGCGTGGCGTACGCCGCGCATGACCGGGACCACCGTGGACAGGCCGACCGCGACGAGCGCCGCCACGACGAGGAACAGGGTCGGGTCGAGCCAGATCAGCACGGCGACCGCACCGCACAGTCCCACCACGCCGGTCACCGCGTCGGCGCAACCGTTCACCACGACCCTGCGGAGCGCGAAACTGTCGGTGCTCGTACGGGAGATGAGGTCGCCGACCCGGTGGCGGTCGTGGCACGGCATGGTGAGCCGCAGCAGGTGGTGTACGAGGTTGAGGCGGATGCCGAGAACGATGTGCTCGCCGGCCCGGGCAAGGACGAAGTCGGCGGCGGCATGGGCGAGTGCCTGCGCCACGAACAACGCCACCAGCACCGTCACCGTCGCGGCGAGCGGGCCGCCCGAGCCGGTGACCTCGATGACGTGCCGGACCAGCAGCGGCTGGGTGAGGCCGAGCACGGACCCGATGAGCGTCAGCGTGACAGCGGCGGCGAGGCGGCGGCGGTGCCCCCGTACGAGGCTGAGCAGGGCCATCGGCCCGCTTCGCGCCGTCCCGGCCTGGTCAGCGTTCATCGGGGCGGCGGGCCCCGATCGGGGGCACCTCGATGAGCTTTGCCATGTACCCGTCCGGCATCGCTTCGTCCACCATCCGCCCGTCCGCCTCCACCCAGGCGTGCGCGCCGAACGGGGGTGCCACCCGCACGCCGACGCACCAGGTGGGCCAGCTCCCGGACATCCGGCACAGCACGGCGGTGGCCAGCGATCGGGGCAGGCAGCCCTGCGGACCCAGGCACCGCAGGCTGACCGCCAGCACCACCTTCCGGGCCGACTCGGCCTCGTCGTAACGCGCCGGCCGGGCGCCGAGGCGCAGGACCGTCAGCACCGACCGGATCCGTCTGGGCGGCAACGTCGCCACTGCGCGGGCGACGAGGACGGCGAGGCGCGCGGCGAACCGGCGGGCGGCCGTGCCGGCGGTGGGGCGCACGAGCGCGCCGGGAGTGCTCACTGGTCGACCGCCAGACCGGCCGAGGTGAGCTCGTCCACCAGGCAGCTCACGTCCTGCCGGGCGCGCTCCGCGGCGACGTCGAACTGCTCGAGGAGCGCGTCCACGGCCTCGGTGCGATCCCCACCCCTGGCAAGGATCCGTACGATGAGGGCCGCGCTGGGATTGAGCTGCCAGTAACGCCCGTCGCGCTGGTCGAGCAGGACGGTCCCGTAGTCGGTGTCGGCCGTGGTGAGATCAGGGTGCAGCCGCAGAGACATCGTCGAAGCTTCCCTCCGGCACCCCGCGGGTGCCCGTCCGGTTGGTGTCGATCCCACGCAGCCACACCTCGCAGCCGATGGTCGAGTAGAGGACGGCCTGGCGCAGCCGCGGGTCGTCCGGCCGTTCGGTCAGCTCGACCAGCTGTTGACGGTCGACCAGGCCCAGATCCGCGAGCCGCGAGTCCTGCCACATCGCGATCAGGTCGGCCCGGTGCTCCCGCAAGCCGCGGGCCGCGTCGAGGGCTGCCTGAGCCTTGCTGGTCCGGGCCAGGCATTCGTCCGGGACGATCCCGCGCATGGCCTCGACGAGCAGGGGCTTGTACCGCCACGGCGTGACCCGTTCCTGCGGGCGTACCGACAGGCAGGCGCCGATGACCCGGTCGTCGAAGAACGGCGAGGCCATCGGCAGCCCGATCCGGTGGCTCATCTGCTCCCACTGGCGCACGATCCGGGTGGTGCTCAGGATCTGCTCGAGGTCGGCGTGCATGCCGCGGTCGTCGCTCAGCGGCTCCGCCGACTCCGCGGCGGTACGCAGGGCGTCCCGTACCAGCTCCGCGGCGTGCTCGGTCACCCAGGGGAAGAGGCGTGGCGGGTCGTTCCAGCCCAGCGTGCCCACCACCGGTTCGGCCCGCGGCTGCCGCAGGTCATCGGCCGCGTCGGCGAGCCAGCGGCGGTACGGCCGGCCGTCGGCGAGCGCGGTGAGCAGCGGCCCGAGCGGCCAGTTGAACAGTGCCCGGAACCCGCGAAGCTGCCTGATCGCCGCCAGCGGGGACCGGCGCAGCAGCCGGTGGTAGTAGGCCTCCGAACACCAGGCGACGTGGTCGCCGCCGATGCCGGTCAGATGCAGGCGGCTGCCGGCGGCCGCGAGGCGCGGGAGATGGCTCAGCGCCCGTGCCCGGTCCAGCACTCCGATGGTGGGCTCGTCGAGCGGATCGTCGATCTCCAGTAGTTGCCCGTAGACCAGCGGCGACTCCTCAGCGGGCCACACCAGGTGCGTCACGCCCGGCAGCCGGGCCGCGGCCCGCCGCGCCCACACCAGGTCGTCGTCGGCCGGGTCCAGACCCGGCCAGGTGCTCGCCAGCACCTCGGCGTCGCCGGTCGCGGCGAGGAAGCACAACGAGGTCGAGTCCAGCCCACCGGACAGGTCGGCACTGATGACGCCGCCGGCATCGGTACGGGCGCGCACCGCGTCGGCGAGCGCCTCCCGAACCAGCGGGGCGCCGTCGGTCAACGACCGGTTCGGTTCCGGCGCCGCCCACCAGCGCCGCGTTCGTGCGGTCCGGCCGTCGCGCTCCACCTGCAGGCAACTGCCCGCCGGTACGGCGCGTACGCCGCGCCACAACGGCGTGTCGAGCAGCGGGTGCGGCGCCGGCCACAGCAGCCGTACGGCGACCTGCTGCTCGTCCACGGCGGCGCCGGTGAGGGCGGCCAGCACGTCGGCCCGGTCGGCGCAAACCTGGATGCCGTCGACCTCTGTGTGGTGGACCAGCCGCAGGCCGGACGCGCTGCCCTGCACGCGAAGCCGGCCGTCCGCCGTGGCGGCCAGGTGGAAGCTGCCGCCCAGCGACGCCGCGAACGTGTCGAGTTCCGCGACGTCCCGCAGCCGGGCGACCCGCCGCTGGAGCTCGGCCGGGTCGATCGCGCAGGAGCCGATCACCGCCATCCGGGCCGGTCCCGCCTGCGCCACCTTCACCTGCTCGTCGGACCAGTTCCCGACCAGCCAGGGGCGTCCGGACGCGTGCCGCAGAATACGGGTGTGCGGCGTTCCCAGCCGCCGAGCCACGGCGAGACCCCCATCATGGTCCGGAAGGGCCACGAAGTACGGCTCGCCGTGGCACAGCATGCCGGTTGTGTCAGGCATGAGTCGTGGCAACGGGTCGGGCGATCAGTTCTTGCTCAGGATGATCCGGTCGTTGCCGTGCCTGCCCAGCAGACCCGTCACGGCCCGAAAGTTCCCCTGAACGGTCACCTTCGGAGCCTCATAAGAACGCTTGACCGTGGTCTTCTTCATGAAGCTGCCTCCTCTGTTCGTTGCGGCGATCACAGCGCCGTCGCCGTCCGTTGCGACGTTAGGCCAGGCCGCGCACCTGTAATTCGATGCCACGCCACAACTCCCCCTTTTTGGTGAATATCATATTTTTTCGGGCACCCTGATCGCTCGCTGGCGCCGGCCGGACCTGCTGGGAACGACGAGGCGCAAGTCCGGCTCGGACGTTCGGCCGGCGGCCTCCAGGCAGGACCGCCGGGGCCGCGGGCGGCTCCGCTATCGGGCCCGGGTCAGCAGCGCGGTGACCACGTGTCGTAGCAGCGGCCGGTAGATGCGTACCGAGTCGGTGATCGCGGAGAAGCTCGACGCCTTGTTCGCGTCGGTGTACCGGGTCGGGATCTCCACCTGGTCGATGGCCTGCCCGGTGCGGGCGGCCTCGAGCAGGACGTTCATCTCGTACTCGAAGTGCTCGCCCGGCACGGCGCTGAGCCGGTCGAGCATCGGGCCGGGAAGAAGGCGCAGACCGGTCTGGGTATCGGTCACCCGGTGGCCGGTGGCGGCCCGGAACAGCAGCCGCGTCACGGTGTTGCCGATCCGGCTGCGCAGCGGCATCCGGTCCACGCTGCGGACCCCCAGGACGATCCGTCCCGGTTCGCCCTGAGCGACGACCCGGCGCAGGTCCTCGGCCCGGTGCTGGCCGTCCGCGTCGGCGCAGACGACGGCGCAGCCCGGGTACTGCGCCGCGACATGGCGCAGGCCGGCCTTGAGGGCGACACCCTTACCGCGGTTGGTGGAGTCAGACAGCACGGTGCAGCCGAGCGCGCGGACCCGCGCCAGGCAGCCGGCGGCGTCCGCGCCGCTGCCGTCGTCCACGACCACGATCGCGGCCCAGCCGTCCGGCAGCAGATCGGTGACGAGCGCGGGTAGCTGGGGTCCCGGCCGGTACACCGCAAGCAGGACGACCATCGTCGACATGGTGCTCACGGGGACTCCTTGACATGGTCGTCGTTCGTAGGGCCGCGCGTGATCCGCCG
>NZ_JBEZXZ010000016.1:0-81470 GCF_040638275.1 Actinoplanes sp. NPDC026623
CCGGCCCACGCCACGCACACCCACCCCCCCCCTCCCGGGCGCGCAGAGGCTGTGCCTGGCGTACCGACCCCCGCCCGGCCGCCGGGGGGGGCGGCCCCGCGCCCCCCCCCCGCCTCCGGCTCAGCCCGCCTGCGGCTTGGCCGCGGCGACCGCCTCCCGCACGGTCCGGGCGTCGGCGGGGGTGCCGACCGGCTCGGCGAAGGCACCGTACGGGGTCACGTAGACGGGGGTGTCCCGCTGGGTCCGCCAGTTCTCCGCGAGCGGTCCGACGTCGACGGTGTCGTACCCGATGCGGTCGAGGAACTCGGTGACCGTGCGCTTGGCGTCCGGGTCGTCGCCCGCGATCGGCAGGGCGGTGCGGTCCGCCGCGCCGGCCGGCCGGGCCAGCGTCGCCAGGTGCTTGAAGTAGATGTTGTTGAAGCCCTTCACCACGTGGGCGTAAGCGAGGTGGCGCTGCAGCAGCTCGCCGGTGGTGGAGGAGCCGTCCTCCAGCTCGGGGAAGACGCCGTCGCGCTCGGGGTAGTAGTTGTTGGTGTCGATCACCACCTTGCCGGCCAGGGCCTCGGCCGGAACGTCGCGGTAGGCCTTCAACGGGACGGTGACGATCACGATGTCGCCGGCCGCGGCGGCCTCGGCCGGGGTGCCGGCGCGGGCCCGCGGGCCCAGCTCGGCGACCAGATCCTGCAGTGTCTCGGGGCCGCGGGAGTTGCTGAGCACCACGTCGTAGCCGGCGGCGACCGCCAGCCGCGCCACTGTGGAGCCGATGTTTCCGCTGCCGATGTGCCCGATTGTCGTCATACCAGCGCGAACCGCACGGCCGATCGCCGGATTCCGCATCCCGGTCGACCGTGACCGGCGCCACCCGGGAGTTCGGGTCTTCCCGAACTTCACACACCTCACGGACGGCGTCGCCGCGTCCAGGAGAAGCCGATCAGGCCGGCGACCGCGGCCAGGACGCCGCCGGCGGTCCAGAACCAGCGGGCCGAGAAGTCCGGCAGCCAGTCCGCCGAGAAGCTGCCCTCCTCCGGCGCCGCCGACGCGGAAGCCGCCGGCGCCGGGGCGGCCAGCACCTGGCCCGGCCGGTTGCCCGGCACCGCCGGGGCGGTCAGCATCTGGCCCGGCCGGTTGCCCCGCACCGGCGGGGCGGCCAGCACCTGGCCCGGCCGGTTGCCCGGCACCGCCGGGGCGGCCAGCACCTGGCCCGGCCGGTTGCCCGGCACCGCCGGGGCGGCCAGGGCTGCCTGGTCGGCGCCGGTGTCACCGGTCGGCACGGTGAGCGTCACGCTGACCTTGACCGGCCGGCGCCGCGCTGCTCCCCGGCCGGGCCGAACCCGTCGGCGAGCAGCAGCACCGTGCCCGGCCGGCGCGGCGTCCCGGGCGTGGGACACGGTGCGGGTTGCTCTCCCGGTGCTGACGTGGATCTTGGCTCGCCGAGCGCCCCCGGCGTCGCGCGCCGGACCCGCGCCCGCTGGACCGGTCGCCGTCGCCGCACAGCGGGTAGACTACTGGTGGATCAGCTCGCCGACGTCGTCGGCGAGCCAGCGCCTACCGGGCGTGCTGCGCGGGTCTCGGCAGTCCCACAGGACAACCCCCGCCCCATCCCCCGATCTGCCCGGGTCATCGGCCGAGCTCATCGACACCAGAGGAGAACGACCCTCGTGCTAGCCCCGCCCATGGTCCCTGCAGGAACGTTGCGCGAGCCCGCCAAGACGCTTCGCGAAAAGGGTGCCGACAGTTTCCACGCCGCGCTCGCCGCGGTCCTGGCCGCCGGCCTCGAGGACGCCCTGCAGACCGGTGACCACCCGCGAGCCATCAGCCTGATCAATCGCGGCTTCGCGGAGGGCACGCCCCAGCTGGGCTGCGACCTGCTCTGCCGGGCGATCCAGGTCGTCGGCGCGGCCCGCACCTGGACGGTGCAGCTCGCGCCCCTGACCAGCGTGCGGCAGCGGTCCGCGAGCGGCGCCTCGCCGGGGCTGTAGATCACCTGATCGCGCCCCGACCGCTTATTTTTACAGTCACCTAATTACAGGTGGCGGGCGACCGCCGTGCTGGAAGGTGGCGCGCGTGTTCTCGACGCTCGGACTCGAGTGGCCCTGGATCGGACTGGGCCCGGGGTGGTGCTCACGGTCGTGCTGATGGCGACCAACGCGCTGCGCGCGGATCTGTTCGTCTCGCGATGGCGGGACCCCGCCTGACTCGGCTGGCTCGCGGTGCTCCTGTATCTCCTGCACAATTTCGAGAAATACGGGATCGCCGCGAACGGCACGACGAACGTTTACGTCAGCCGCCCGCGGCCGCCGCCGCGAGCCGTCGCGGTCCCCGGTCGACGGCGGCGAGCACCAGCGTGCCACCTCCATGGTCGTCTGCATCACCGGGCCGTTCATGTGCATCAACGCGGCGTGGAAGGTCAGGCGCACGTCGACGGGCACCTGCTTGAACGCGGTCACGACGTTGACCCCGCCGTAGCCGAACGCCCCGGCGAGCAGGCCGGTGGACAGCCGCTTCCGTGGCGGCGAGCCCGACCTGCGAACGGTGTCGCGTTTCGTGGCGACGCTCTATGCGTCATTGCGGCCTTAGGCGGACCGGGCCGTCCACCTCCGCCGGGCACTGCCGCCGGCCACTGCCGCCGGACACTGCCCCGGGTGGTGCCGCCGGACACTGCCCCGGGTGGTGCCGCCGGGCACTGCCCTGGGCGCTGCCGCCGGGTGGTGCCCCGGGCGCTGCCGCCGGGCACTGCCGCGGGCCACGTTGAAATAGCTCAGTCGAACAGGAGGCCGCGTGCGGCGTAGACCCCGCCCCCGGTCATCGTCAGTGCGCCGGCGACCAGCAGCAGAAAGCTGAGCCGCTCGATCCGCGCCTTGTCGTGCGGATAGGGGCCGTCGACCGCGGCCAGGACGACGCCGATGAAAGCTGCCAGGAGAACGACCGGAATTGCGATCATGACCATCGCTTCGGTGAAAGGAGAATGGGTCGCCCTCACGCTCCACCCGGTCGGCCAGCAGAACGCCACACTTCGATGTCCGGAACGTGAACGTCTCCGGTACCCGCAGCAATCCGCTGCGTATCCGGGCGGTCGGTCAGGTGCGGCGCGGGCGGCGCAGGCGGGCGGTCACCCGGTTGGCCGTCACCGGCACCACGGAGATCATCAGGCGGCCGGAGACATCCACGACCGGGGTGAGCACGTACAGCCGGGCGCCGCTGCGGCGTACGGCCGAGGGCTTGCGGCGCAGCCGGGGCGCGCGGACCGCGGCCGCCCCCGCCGCGCCGGTGGCGTTCTCGGCACCCGGCGCGCGGGCCGGGTCGTACGGCCCGGCCTGCGCCGAGACGATCCGCCGTCGGCCGGTCGGGCCGCTGCCGACCAGCAACTCGGCGGCGCGCAGGCGGAGCCGCAGGGTGGTGCCGCCGGCGTCGGCGGCGAGCACCGTGACCTGCGCGGCGACCTCCTCGGCCCCGGCCGTGAGCCGATCGCCCAGGTCCGTGGCGGGGGTGTGCGCGGTCAGGGACAGCACCCGCTCGCCGTGCTCGTCGGTCTCCCAGGCGGCCGCGACCGCGTCGAGCTTGGCGGCCCAGTCCGGCGCCGTGGTCACGTCGACGCAGGGGCCGGGCGCGACCGAGAGCCCCGGATAGGCCGCGTAGCGGCGGCCCTCGGCGACGACCGTCGGCGGCACGCCGGCACACGCGTCCTGCCGGACGGCCGCCAGCAGGTCGTCCACGGTGCCGTCCCGGGTCAGCGCCAGCCGGATCCGGGTCTCGGCGTTCAGCCCGGCGGCGATGTCGTCGCTGAGATGCTCGGCAACCAGCCGGCCGACGCCGCGGTGTACAAGTTCCTGGGTGGCCCGGTCGAGGCGCAGCAGGTCGTCCTCGACCAGCCGGGCGATCTCGTGGTCGAAGCGCCGGAGCAGGACCGCGTCGCGCCGCTTGCCGGGCTCGATCAGCTCCGCGACGTACGCCACGATCGCCTCGGCGGTGCGCAGCCGCTCCGCGTGCCGGCTCAGGTAGGTGATGTTGGTGGCGCTGAACCGGCGTACGGCAAAGTAGCAGTCGTAGTCCGCAAGCACCGAGATCCGCCGGGCGTGGTAGCAGGCCGCCAGGGTGAACGGCAGGTCGCTGCCGACCGGCATGTCCTCGCGGTAGCGGATGCCGTGCGTGTCGAGCAGTTCGCGGCGGAAGAGCTTGGTGTTCGCCAGCGACCGGGGCAGCGGCGAGTCGAAGAGGTCCAGGTCGGCCTCGTTGCGGGCGAAGACGTCCTGGTAGATGTGCCGGCTGTGCACGCCGACCACCCGGCCCAGCACGACGTCGGAGCCGTACGTGTCGGCCATGGTGACCAGCCGCTCGGCGGCCTCGGTGCCGAGGTGGTCGTCGGCGCCGACGAAGAAGACGTACCGGCCGGTCGCCACGTCGAGGGCGCGGTTGCACGGTCCCGCGGGCCCGCCCGAGTTGGCCTGGTGGATGACGGTGACCACGCCCGGATGGCGCTCGGCGAACCGGTCCAGCTCCGCGCCGCTGCGGTCGGTCGAGCCGTCGTCCACGGCGATGATCTGCATCCGGTCGAGCCCGATGCTCTGCCCGGCCAGCGAGTTCAGGCACCGGGTCAGGTACGGCATGGTGTTGTAGACCGGCACCACGATGCTGATGTCGGGCGCGCTCATGCGGTGCTCACCCGGCCAGCCGGCCGCAGCAGGCTGCGGTAGACCGCGTCCAGCCGGACCGCCTGCGCCTCCCAGGTCCAGCCCGCGAGGGGGCCGTCCGGGGCGTCGTAGACCGCCCGGTAGCGCCCCGGGTCGGCGAGCACGGCCCGGACCGCGCGCGCGAAGCCGGCGGTGTCCTGCGCGGGGAACACCTCGCCCTGGCCGGTGGCCCGGACGGTGGCGGCCATCGTCCGCACGTCGCTGACCACGATCGGCAGGCGGGCGTGCGAGTACTCGAAGAACTTGGTGATCAGGGCGATCTCGTGGTTCGGCCAGTGGTGGATCGGGATCACCCCGGCGTCGGCCGCCGCGAGGTAGGCGGGCACCTGATCGGGCGCCACGTAGCCCACCGGGTGGACCCGGTCCGCGACGGCGAGCCGGTCGGCGGTGGCCAGCAGCGACCGCAGGTACGGCGTCGACGGGTCGTTCACCACCAGGGCCAGGTGGACGCCGGGCAGCGTCGGCAGCGCCTCGACGACGGTGTCCAGGCCGCGCTGGGCGGTGGCGGAGCCGCCGTACACCAGCAGCGGCGTCGACGCCTCGACCCCGCAGCGCCCCCGCAGGTCCGGCACCTCGCCGGGGGTGGCGGCCTCCGGCGCGTTCAGGACGACAGTGGGGCGGGTGGCCAGGTTGTGCTCGCGGCGCAGCAGGTCGGCGAGCTCCTCCGAGACGGTCACCACCGCGTCGGCGCACGGCACGTACTCGCGCTCGTACGCCAGGTGGGCGGGCAGCCAGCGGGCGTTGTCGCGACGCGGCGCGGCGCCGGGGAGGAACTCGTGCGCGTCCCAGACCAGGGCGACCGACCGCCCGGCGGCCCGGGCACGGGCCGCCGCCCGGGCGCCGACCCCCAGCATCCGGAAGTCGTGCGCGTGGATGAGGTCCGGCGCCAGGGCGTCGATCACCGGCCCGAAGGTCCGCTCGTAGTTCCACAGGCCCGGCTCGAGCCGCCGCCAGCAGCGGTCGCCCCGCAGCGCCCGCCAGAGCAGCACCTGGGCGTGTTCCAGCGGGCGCCGCGCCAGCCGGGCCGCCCGCAGCAGCGGGCCGCCGCGGGCGACCAGCCGCGCCCGCAGCGTCGCCGGGGTTCCCAGCGGCAGGATCCGGACCTCGGCCCGGCCCAGCTGGCGGCTCCGCGCGGTGCCGGTGGGCGAGCAGCCCAGCAGGGTCACGTCCCAGCCGGCCGCGGCGGCCGAACGCGCGGCCTTCTGCACCCGCGAGTCGCCGTCGACGCCGTTGTCCACCAGCATGACGACACGACTCATGGACCCGTTACTCCGCTTTCTCCGCCGGCCGGAACGTCGGCGAGCATACGGCGATCCGGACCCGCCGAAAGGTGCCGGTGAGCGCTGTTCGCGCGCCGTTCATCCGCGCTTTTCCGGGCGCCATGAGCTTTCGCTCTGTACTTCTTCCGGCCGCCGTCAATTCACCGTCGCGGTACCATCGAGCCTTATCTTTCGCCCCTATGTCCCTCACCCCAGACGTGAGCGTGGTCATCCCGACCTTCAAGCGGCCCGACCTGGTTCTGCGCGCCGTGCACAGCGTGCTCGCGCAGACCGTCACCGCCATCGAGGTCATCGTCGTCATCGACGGCCCGGATCCCGCGACGGTCGCCGCGCTCACCGCGATCCCGGACGGGCGCCTGCGCCTGGTCTCGCTGCCCGGCAAGGGTGGCGCGCCGAACGCCCGCAACGTCGGCATCCGCGAGGCGCGGGCGCCGTGGACCGCGCTGCTCGACGACGACGACGAGTGGCTGCCCACCAAGCTGGAGGTCCAGCTCGAACTCGCCCGGCGCTCGCCGATCGCCCTGCCGGTCGTCGCCAGCCGGCTCCTCAACCGCACCCCGCGCGCCGAGCTGATCATGCCGCGCCGGCTGCCGGCCGACGGCGAGCCGCTGTCCGAGTACTTCACCGTCCGGCGGGGGCTGTTCCACGGCGAGGGCTTCATTCAGACGTCGACGATCATGGCGCCGACCGAGTTGCTGCGCCGCGTCCCGTTCACCGTGGGGCTGCGCCGGATGCAGGAGCTCGACTGGGCGCTGCGGGCCACCGCCGGCGGCGAGTCGGGGCTGCTCATCGCGCCCGAGCCGCTGGTCGTCTGGCACACCGACGAGGACCGGCCGCGGATCAGCGGCGAGTCGCCGTTTCCGCAGCAGCTCCAGTGGCTGGAGCGGATCCGCCCGCTGCTCACCCGCCGGGCGTACGCCGCGCTGACGATGAGCGTGATCTGCTCGATGGCCGCGACCACGCGCAGTCCCCGGATCTTCTTCAGCCTCCTCGCGCAGGCCCGGCGGCACGGCGACCCGCGCGCCGTCGACTACCTGACCTATCTGCAGATCTGGCTGATCCCGCCGCAGCTGCGCCGCACCCTGCGCGACGCGCTGCTCGGACGGGGCCGCGCGAGCCGGCGCACCGCGGCCGTGGTCGCCGACGAAGTCCGCCTGTGAGGGCGCAGGAGCCGGTGGTCGCGGTCTTCCGCAGCCGGCTGCTGGCGGGTTCGGAGACCTTCGTGCGCAACCAGGCCGCGGCGCTGACCCGATGGCGGCCGGCCTTCCTCGGTACGGCCAGGGAGCCGTCCTGCCTGGCCGAGGCCACCGACGTGATCGCCTTCCCCGACTCGGCGGCCGGGCGGCTGGAATTCCTGCGGTTACGGGTCACCGGCAGGTCGCCGCGGCTGCGCGCCCACCTGGCGGCCCTGCGCCCGGCGGTGGTCCACGCGCACTTCGGCGGCGACGGGTGGCTGATCAGCCGGGCCGCCGTCGAGCTGCGCATCCCGCTGGTCATCACCGTGCACGGCCAGGACGTGACCCGCCAGCCGAACGCACCGGGCCCGCGCGGCCTGCGGTACCGGCGCAACCTGCGCACCGCCTTCCGGCGCGCCTCCCTCGTGATCGCGGTCTCCGGGCACCTCCGGCAGCAGGCGATCGCCCTGGGCGCCGACCCCGCCAAGGTGAAGGTGCATCACATCGGCGTGCCCGCGCCCCGGGTCGCGCCGGCGCCGGCCCGGATCTGGGACGTGCTCTTCGTCGGCCGCTTCGTGGCCAAGAAGGGCATCGACGACCTCATCGAGGCCCTCGGGCTGCTCACCGGCGTCCGCCCCCGGGCCCTGTTCGTCGGCGCCGGCCCGCTGCACGACGCGATGCGGGCCCGCGCGGCCGGCCTCGGGCTGGACGCGACGTTCCTCGGCGCACAGGACCCGGCCGCGGTCGCCCGGATAATGGCCACGTCGAAGATTTTCGTGTCGCCGTCGAAGACGGCGCCGGACGGCGACGCCGAGGGGCTGCCGACCACGATCCTGGAGGCGGCCCGGGTGGGCCTCCCGACGGTGTCGACCCGGCACAGTGGAATTCCGGAGGCCGTCATCGACGGCCGGACCGGTCTGCTCGGCACCGAGGGCGACCGGACCGCGCTGGCCCGCAACATCGAGCGGCTGCTGGCCGACGAGCCGCTGCGCGAACGGCTGGGCCGCCAGGCCCGGCGGCACGCGGAGGCGTACTTCGACCTCGGCACGCAGACGCGGCTGCTGGAGGAGCTCTACGACTCCGTCGCCCTGCGCGTGCGAGGGTGACCGTGCCGCGCGTCGTCTGCCTCGCGCTCGGCGGCCGGCGAGTGGGGGCGACCGCGGCGTACGCGGGCCGGCTCGCCGCCGGCGGCGCCGACGTCGTCCTCGTCATCGCCACCCGCGACGAGTGGGACGGCGTTCCGCTGCCGCCCGCCGCCACCGTGCACCGGCTGCCGGCGGGCACCACCCGCGAAACGCTGCGGTCCGCCCGGCGGCTGCTGCTCGGCCCGGACTCACCGGTGCCCGGCGCCGGCCTGCTGATCGCCGGCGACCCCGAGGCGATGCCGGTGGCGTGGGCGCTCCGCCGCCGCCACCCCGGCCTGCCCGTACGCCTCGAGCCGTCGGACGATCCGGCGCGGCGCACCGCGCCCGCCGACCTCGCCGTGCTCACGCCCTGGTACCCCTCCCCCGCCGACGCGTTCGCCGGGGCCTTCGTGCAGGCCACCGCGGCGGCGGTCGGCCCCGGCTTCGACCGGGTCGCGATCCTGCACACGGAGAGCTGGTTCTACTCGCCGCAGCGGTTCACCGGGCAGCTCGTCGGCGCGGCGGCGGAGCTGTTCCGCCAGGCCGTGGTGCTCGACACCGCGGAGGGCGAACTCACCCGCGTCGCGGTGCCGACCGCGTCCGGCCGCGGCTACCTGGCGTTCGCCGAGGCGCAGGCGCGGGCGCTGGCGGCGGCCCTGCCGACCGGCCGGATCGAAGCGCCGGTGGTGCACGCGCACATCGGCATGCTGGGCGGGATCGTCGCGACCCGGCTGGCCCGCCCGGACGCGCGGATCGTGGTCACCGAACACGCGACCTTCCTGCCGCTGATCTTCGAGCAGGAGGGTGCCCAGCAGGCGTACGCCCGGATGCTGGACCGCGCCGACGCCCTGCTCTGCGTCGGCCGCTCGCTGTTCGATCAGCTCAGCAGCTACTTCCCGGACTACGCCGCCAAACTGGCGATCGTGCCCAACGCGATCGACTTCGAGCGGTTCGCGGTCCGCCCGCAGCCGCCACGCGACCTGTCCCGCTGGCTCTACGCCGGTCGCCTGATGGAACACAAGGGCGTGCTGACCCTCGTCGACGGCTTCGCCCGGATCGCCGCCGAGGACCCCTCGGTCACGCTGACCCTGGTCGGCGCCGGCCCGGCGCAGGACGAGGTCGACGCCCGGATCGCCGCCCTCGGACTCGGCGGCCGGGTCACCTGGCGCCCGCCCGTGGCGCCCCAGGAGGTCACCGGGCTGCTGCACGAGCACGACCTGCTGGTGCACGCCAGCCGCAAGGAGACGTTCGGCATGACGGTCGTCGAGGCGATCGCCACCGGCACCCCGGTCCTGGTCGCGGGCAGCGACGGGCCCCGGGAGACGATGGCCGGGCTGGACGGCCGGGCCGGGCTGCTCATCGAGCCGGTCGACGATCCGGAGGTCATCGCCGAGGGCTACCGCAGGCTGCGGGACCGGCTCGGCGAGCTGGACCTGCCGGCGGCCCGCGAGGTGCTGATCGCGCGCTACGGCAGCGAATCGGTGGCGGCCCGGCTGCGGACGTTCTTCGCGCCGGAGCGCCCGCCGCCGGACCGCCCGCCCGCCGCCGGCGCCCCCGCCGACCGGGTCGTGGTGGTCGCCGTCGACCCCCGGCGGGTCCACCGCAGCCACGCGCTCGTGCGCGACCTGGCCGGGCGCGGCATCGGCGTCGACCTCATCGTCTCCGGCCCCCGGACGCTGGGGCCGCTGGACCCGCTGGTCCGGGTGCACGACCTGGCGGCCGGCCCTCGACGGCCGCGGTCCGGCCGGGCCCGGTCCGGCACGCTGAGGTCCGCCGCGCGTACGCCGGGACCGCTCGCCGGGGCGCTGATCGGCTCCGCCGAGCGGGTCCGGGTCAAGGTCGGCGCCGCGGTGCACGACAAGGTCATCCTGCGCGGGTACGCGGTCGTGCGGGCCCGGCTGCTGTGGCGGGCGGCGCGCCGGGAGGCGCTGCCCCGGCTCGACCTGTCCCGGGTCCGCCGGGTGATCGTGGCGGACCCGCACGGGGCACGGATCGGCGCTGAGCTGGGCCGCCGGTGTCCGCGGGCCCAGGTGACCACGGCGCCGGACCTCACTGCGCGGTGTTGATGAACTCCGGGTGCTCGATCACGAACTCCGGGAGCTTCTCGGCCCGCAGCGCGGCGAAGAACTCGTCCGCGGTGTCCCGCAACACCTCGCCCCGGTAGTCACCCCCGATGATCTCCGCCCCGCCGGGCAGCTTGATCATCGTGATGTTGTCCGGGCTGATCCCCTTGAGCGCCAGCCCCCAGTCGACGACGGTGTGCCCCTTGCCGTCGAAGATGAGCGCCTTGCCTGCGGCGCGCAGCACCTTGTCCAGCTTCACCGGGTTGGTGGCCACGTTCTTGCTCAGCGCCTGCTCCGCCATCGCCTTGACGAACTGCTGCTGGTGGCGCTGGCGGGCGTAGTCGCTGCCCTTGAGGCCGTACCGCTGGCGGACGAAGTCGAGCGCCTCCCAGCCCTTGAGGTGCTGGGTGCCCTTCTCGTAGACCTTCTGCGGGCCGATGTAGTGCAGCTTGCTGGGCCCGAGCGTACGGCCGGTGCCGTCCGGCTTGAGGTGCTCGGACCTGGTGCGCTCGTCGATTGTCATGGTGACGCCGCCCATGGCGTCGACGATCTCCTTGAACCCGGCGAAGTTGATGATCGCGCCGGCGGAGAAGGACTTGATGCCGGTGCGCTTGCTCACCGTACGGCTGAGCAGTTCGAAGCCGCGCGCGGTGTTCGGGTTGCCGGTGGGCACCACGCTGCCGTACGACATCGCCGCGTTGAGCTTGTCCCGGCCGCCGCGGAATCCGTTCTTGTCGAACGCCGGAATGTCGACGAGCAGGTCCCGCGGCATGGAGAACAGGAAGACCTGCTTGAGGCCGGGCGGGACGTGCGCCACCATGATGGAGTCGGCCAGCGGCCGGGTCTCGGCCTTACGCGGATCGATGCCGACGAGCAGGATGTTCAGCGGGCCCTTGATGTCGCTGACCTTCGCCTTGGCGGCGCCCGCGGCCGAATCCCCGAGCAGATCCTCGGTGGCGACCGCGTTCGCGTACCGGCTGACCAGGATCTGCATCCCCGCCAGCGTCACCCCACTGGTCACGCTCAGCACCGCGCCGACCGCGATGCACACGCTCGCCCAGCGCGGCGCCCGCGACCGTTTCCTTTTGGCAGGTTCCCCGCTCACCTGATGCCCCTCCTCGAAGTCTCGGGAGATGGTCGCAGGGACTCATCGATGCGTCGCGGTTTGCGACGGATGTTTCACGTCTACGTCGCCGTCTGTTCTTCTGACACCGTGCGCGGCATGGAGGGCGGGCACTGGGCGCTGCCGCTGTCGAATGCGCGCTTCACCCTCGGACGGTTCATCCGCGTCGGGGTCGTGGTCGGCCCGATGGACCGGATCGGCGACGAGCCGCCGCCGCCCGACCCGATCGCCGGGCACGCGATCCTCGATCGGGCCGCTCGAGCTCGACGGGCTCAAACCGGTTCTGTACCACGAAGAATACGGCGGAGCCGTCCACCACGTGTGGGTTCACTCTTCATCCGCGGCCCGGCCTCACGCCGCGAGAGGCGTTACGGAAGCCGGAACAGCGTGTGGAACCGCAGGCCGAGCCACGGCTGGCGGCCGAAGGCGAACGCGCCGCCGGACGCGATCGACTGCCACAGCTGGCGCCGGCGGAAGCCGACCAGGAGCGCGTCGACTCCCGACAGGGACAGGACGCAGTCGGCCTCGCGGCCCTCGACCGGCGCCGCCCGCGCCTTCCCGTTCTCCAGCCGGAGCAGGAACCGGGGCGCCCGCCGGACGCGCACCTCGAAGCTGCCCGTGAACCCGCGGGCGCCGACCGGGTCGACGAGCAGCGGCAGCATCTCGCTCATCACGGTCGGTGCGGCCGCCGCGGCGGACTGCTCGTCCAGCCACGGCCGCGTCCGCAGCGCTCCCGCGAGGTCGAACCCGTGCACCACGCTCTCGCTGACGGTGAGTGCGGCGAGGGTGCCGACGGTGCGGGTGACGCCGGCCCCGTACCAGGGCGTGGGCCGGGCGGCCCGCAGGTCCGGGCCGGTGTCCAGCGCGGCGAGCAGTTCGTCGGCGCACTCGCGCAACCCGGCGGCGGCCTCGCGCGGCCCCGGGAACGACACCACCGCCAGCGCCCGGGCGTTCGTCGACGCGACCACGTCAGGCAGCGTCTCCCCCGCGCCCATGTTCTCGACGATCTCCTGGCTCAGCTCCTCGCCGCGTACGGCCAGCGCGAAGGCGCGGTAGACCACGCAGAGGTGCGCGGCCACCTGGCCGGCGGTCCAGTCGAGGCCGGGCGCCCGGCCGTCCAGATGCGCGCTGGACCGGACCCGCTCGACCAGCCGGCTGGTCTCGCGGTCCAGGGCGGCGCGCAGGGCGTCCCGGTCAGGCTCGATGATCATCGACGGCAGTATGCACGACCTACCCGGCGGCGATCCAGAGTGCGCGGGACACGTCTTCGCCCGCCTCACCGGGCACGGCCTCGCGCTGGTGCCGCACTGGCCGTACACCTTCGAACGCCTCGACGCCGGGTCCGACGCGGTGGCGGTGACGCGCTGGCGGGACGACGGCCCCGCGAGGGCGATCGTCGTGCCCGGCATCGTCGACGTGGGGCCCGGCCCGGACCACCCGTTCTGGGTCATCGAGACCAGCAACTTCGACGTGGCCTGGCCGTCCGGCTTCAGCATCGAGTCGACAGCCGACCCGTACTGCCTCGCCGGCGAGGGCGAGACGTCGATAACCGTGCAGGGCCCGGTGCACGTCGCCGACCCGGACAAGCTGGTCGGCGCGGGCCAGACGGTCATCGACCGCCGCGAGATGGGCCAGGGCGTGCGGATCCTCTCGTGGTAGCGGGGCATCTACCTGTACCCGCGCAAGGACGACCGGGTGCTCATCTTCACCGCGCAGTCCCGCGTACCCGGCATCGCCGCCACCCGCCACGGTTTGGAATGGATGCTGGGCCTGACCGACGGCTAACACTCGTGGCGGAATCCTACAGAGTCGCGTCATTGCAGACAGGTCCGCGGCGGGCGAGAGTTGCGGCATGAACGCCTCGCTCCGTGACCCCCACCTCGTGGTGATCGCCCTGTTCCCCGGCATCGACGCGCTGGACGTGACCGGCCCCGCCGAGGCGTTCGCCATCGCGAACCAGATGCTGCGCATGCGGGGACGGCGCGGGAGCTACGAGGTGCGCCCGGTCGCCGAGCGCCGCGGCCCGGTGCCGACCTTCTCCGGCGTCCACCTGTACGCCGAGCACGAGTTCGCCGGGCAGCGGGAGCCGATCGGGACGCTGGTGGTGCCCGGCCGGGTGGACATCGGCCCGGCCGGCTCGGTGCCGCGGGTCGACCCCGGGGTGGTGACCTGGCTGCGCGAGGCGGGCCCGGCCGCGGCCCGGGTGGCGTCGGTGTGTGCGGGCGCGCACATCACCGCCGCCGCCGGGCTGCTCGACGGCCATCGGGTCACCACACACTGGGCCACCGCCGGGCGGCTCGCCGCGGACCACCCCGCGATCGAGGTCGACGCCGACCCCATCTTCGTACGGTCCGGGCGGATGTGGACCAGCGCCGGCATCACCGCCTCGATCGACCTCGCCGTGGCGCTGGTCGCCGAGGACCACGGCGACCAGGTCGCCCTCGACGTCGCCCGCGCGATGGTGATGTACATGCAGCGGCCGGGCGGGCAGAGCCAGTTCAGCGTCCCCCTGGCCCAGCAGCCGGGCACCCGCGAGGACATCCGCGGCCTGCGCCGCTGGATCGGCGAGCACCTCGACGGCGACCTGTCGGTGCCCGCGCTCGCCACCCGGATGGCGATGAGCGAGCGGCACTTCGGCCGGGTGTTCCTCGCCGAGACCGGCAGCACACCCGGCGCCTTCGTCGAGCAGATGCGGCTGGAGGCCGCCCGCCGGCTGCTCGAACGCACCGACCGGCTGGCCACCGACATCGCCGGCGCCTGCGGGTTCGGCTCGGTCGAAACCCTCTACCGGGTCGTCCGCGACCGCCTCGGCACCACGCCCGGCGAATACCGCGACCGCTTCCGGGCCTCCGCCACAACCTGACCCTCCCCCTCCTCGTCCCCGTCCCTGTCCCCGGACGCGGCGCGATCGTGCGCCGCGCCGACCTTCGGCATGCCCCGACTGGAGAACCGCCATGAAGATCACCGTGACCCACATCGGCACCGCGACCGTCCTGCTGGAGATCGGCGGCCTGCGCCTGCTCACCGACCCCGTCTTCGACCCCGCACAATCCGAATACCCGTACGGGCCGATCGTCCTGCGCAGCACGGCCGGCCCCGCGATCGAAGCCTGCGACCTGCCGCGGATCGACGCCATCCTGCTCAGCCACGACGAGCACGCCGACAATCTCGACGTCACCGGCCGGACGCTGCTCGCCGGGCGCCCCGTCGTCACCACCGTCAGCGGCGCCGCCCGCCTCGGCGGCGCGGCCATCGGACTCGCACCCTGGGCCACCCACGAACTCACCGTGGCCGGCCGGACCCTCCGCATCACGGGCACACCCGCCGAGCACGTCGGCGACGTCATCGGCTTCGTCGTCGAGGTACCCGGCGAGACCGAAGCCGTCTACGTCTCCGGCGACACCGTCCACATCGACGAACTCGACGAGATCGGGCGCCGCTTCACCATCGGTCACGCCCTGCTGCACCTCGGCGCCGCCCGCTTCAAGGAGTACGGCAACGGCCGGCTGATCAGCATGGACGGCGAGCAGGCGGCCGCGCTCACCCGCTCCCTCAACGCCCACACCGTCGTACCCGTCCACTACACCTCGTGGCGGCACTTCACCGAGGACCGCGCGGACGTCACCGCCCGCTTCGCCGCCGCCGGACTGGCGGACCGCCTGCACTGGCTCACCCCTGGCACACCGGTGGAGCTCGGCTGAGCCGTACCCGGCCCGCGAGGTGTCGGGCCGGTTTGGGTCCGGGTCCGGGCGCGGGTCCGAACCGGGTTCGCGCCCGGGTCCGCGCCCAGGCCCGGGTCCGCGCCCAGGCCCGGGTCCGGGTTCGCGTCCGGGTCCGGGTTCGGGGCCGGGGCCGGGTCCGGGTCCGGTCCGCGTCCGGGTTCGGGTTCAGAGGTCAGCCGACGTCCGTGACGGCCAGCCGGTTGTCCTCGGTGACGCAGATCAGCAGGTCGCGCTCGTTGCGGCAGGTCTGTGCCGGCGCGACCGTGCCGCGCAGCACGACCTCGGCGGACTCCGGGTCGATGCTGCTGACCGACGTCCTCCCGGGTGGCTGCAGGGTTCCCGCGATCAGGTACGTCAGGCGGCCCTGCGAGTCCCACACCGGCTTGCCGCGACCCAGCTCCGCGAGGCGCCGCCCGGTGGCCCCCTCCAGGACGGTGTGCCGGGCCCCGTGCTCGTCCTCGGACAGCAGGCGGCCGCCGGTCAGCGGGTAGACGGCCGCGGTCTTGGTGAGCCGCCACAGCAGCGCGCCGGTCGCCCTGTCGTGTCCGGAGATCGACTCGCCGTCGAGGAGGCACAACACCGGCCCGCAGCCGAACGAGCCGCCCGCAGGCTCGTCGATGGTCCACAGTTGCCGCAGCGTGTCGATGTCGTAGGCGGTGGTCGTGGTCCGGCCCCGCCCCGTCCGGTCCTGGTACAGCTGACGGCCCTGCACGGTGACGACCGAATGGTCCTCGGTCTGCCCCACCCCGGGCGGCGCCAGCGTCCCGGTCGTCACGACTGACCCGTCGGTCAGCGCGATCACCTCGGCCAGCCCGCCGGCGCTGACGGTAAACAGGCGGTCGACCCGTACCCCGGGGGTCATGTCGACCGTCCAGGAGACCGCGCCGGCGCCGTCCCGCGACCACACCGTGCCGCCGTCGCGCAGGCGCACCATGCGGATCCGGCGTGACCGCTCGCCGACCTCGTCCCACTCCAGCAGCAGGACGCGGTCGCCGACGGTGGCCGCGATCTCACCGGGCTGCCGCCAAAGCTCCCGGCCGGTCGCCGCGTCGACGGCCACCGTTTCCCGGCTGAACTCCCGGGTGAACGGGGAGCCGTCCGGTTCCACGTGGTTGATCGCGGTGAGGCTCGCAGCCATCAGTAGCGCGCCGGCCTCGACGCCGGCAAGCTCGGAGGACTCGCCGACCACGGTCGACCAGTGCACCGCGCCGGTCCGGGCGTCGCGGGCGGTGAGCCGCCGGTCGCCGGAACGATCGAGCACGAACACGTCGTCGCCGGAAAGCTGATACTGATTGGCGTCCAGGGCGAACGGCACGTCCCAGAGCTGGACCAGTCCCCGCGGGTCGGGTCGCGCCGAACCGGTCGCCGTGAGCACGCAGAACACTGCGACGACCACTACCAGCAACCGGCGCCGCTCGCGCCGGCGCAGCGGACGCAGCCGGAAGGGGGCAGGCGGGTCCGCACCGTCGTGATCGGCCCGTCCAAGATCGATGACGGTCATGCGCGCAGCATAGGACGCGGACGCCCGGCGCCATGACCCCTCTCAGGAGGAGGACCGGCCGAGATGGGCGGCCATCGCGGTCATCAGCCGCTCGCGGGCGTCGACCTCCTTCAGGCGGGCATCGTTGGCCTGCCGCCGCCACATGTCACGGGGGCTGTGCAGGTCGCGGGTGCTCCCGGTGGGCTCGTCGCCGGCCTCGGCCTGCTTGCCGAGCGCGTAACGAAGCTTCTCGAACCGGTCGAGCCAGGCGTCGAACGCCTCACGGACCGGACCCTCAGCGAAGAGCCCCACCAACACCCGGGCGCGCACGAGATCCTCGGCATCGGGAAGCGGCGCGGAGCTGACCCGGACCACCGTGGTGGCAACCTCCAGGTAGGACTCCTCGAGCCGCTGCCCGCGACGGTCGCTGCCGGCCTGCTCATGCCGCAGCTCCTCGAGGCGGCGCCCCTGTTCGCCGGCGAGCTCGGCCAGCGCCTGCGCATGCCGGTTGCCCTCGCGCGCGAGGTCGGCCGTCTGCCGCTGGCTGCGTACCGTGGTGGCCCACCCGAAGGTGAGGCCAGCAACCGCGACAACCCCACTACCCACCGGCGTGATCCAGTCCCAAGCCACGGCGCAGGAGCCTAACGCAGCGTCCCCCGTCCCGCCGTCCACAAGGCGTAACCTCGGCAGCTGCCGCGCCTCCCAGTCTCCTTTTGTTCCGCCTCCTCCTGCGCGGCCCCACCGCGCTGCCTGAAGTCAATCTCCAGCCAGCCGCAACCGCTGCATACCTCCCCCAGCCGCTCCACTGCAGAGATGCACTCGGCACCCCGGATCCGGCTCGGAGGGCGCGGTGTTCACCGGCCACTTCGCGACAAGCGCCCACCGAGCGTGGAAGGCCATGCGGGAGTTCGTTCGCACAGTCTCGCCAGCCGGTTTGGGCGAATGGTACGAGCTGTAACCGCTCCATCCGATCCAATGGCCAGATTCGCAGCGGAAATAGCGGTCCACTCCGAACTGCACAGCAAGAGACCGGCTGAGCACGCGGCCAACCACTGATCGCCATCTGGGACAGCCTGAGGTTTCGGGTCGAGAACCTCCCCATATTTCCCAGCCCAGTGCAGGTGAGATGCCCAGACCATCAATCGGAATGCGAAAAGAAATACTCAGGGGCGACCGATAACGGCGTTAAGGCGGACGCGGAACGGGGCGCCTGGGCCTGATGGCATGGGCGCTTCGGCCCGACCCGGCAGTTGCCGCTTTATCCGTTCGGTGCGCCTCTCCCAGTCGACATGGGTGCGGTTCATACAGGCGCGGGGTGTCTCCGGGCTTCCGCGGGACGGCGTTCCGCCCGGGACCGGCGGACGAGTTCACCCGGTGGGGCTGCGTGACGGGATGCGAGTCGCCGGTCTCGCCGGCAAGGCTCCGCGTGCGTGGCCCCGTGACGTGGCAGGGTGCGGGCTGCTCGCAGATCGGGGTGTTTCGTCGGTCCACGCCCATCAGCCCGGCCCGATCGGCCCCACGCTCCCCCCTTGAGTAAGGACCCTCCCCCTCCGTGCCTGCCCTGAGCTCCTCCGCCTTGACCTCCTCCGGCCTCCGCTGATCAGCCTTACGATCGTCGGCTCTACGCTGATCTGCCTCGCGCCGCTCGGCCCTGCGCTCGTCGGCCCTACGCTCCTCCGCCCTGCGCTTCTCAGCCCTGCGCTCGTCGGCCCTACGCTCCTCCGCCCTGCGCTCCTCCGCCCTGCGCTCATCCTCGGCCCTGCGCTCATCCTCGGCCCTGCGCTGATCGGCCCTGCGCTCCTCAGCCCTGCGCTGATCGGCCTTGCGCTGATCGATCCAGCGCTGATCGACCACGCGCAGATCGATCCAGCGCTGATCGGCCCAGCTCATCGGCCCCGGGCCGGTCGGCCCAGCACCGGTTGGTCCTGCGCTGGTCGGCCCAGTGGAGAGGGCTTGTGCGGGATCGGGCGGCGTGGATTTCGGCGCGGCGGGCGGGGACGGGTTGTGTGCGTGGCGCTGCCGGTCGTTCTCGTGCGGGAAGGCCGGTCCAGCGGTGCGCGAGCTGGCGCGCAGCTGCCGCAGCCGCTCTTCGTGGCGCCGGATCAGGCCCCAAACACGCCGCGTTTCATGGTCGCGACGAAAAGCTTCACGCTCGGGAGAATAAGCACGCGAGGCGGTGCGATCACGCATTCCGGCGAGTTCCGCCGAGGTAAACAACTGAAGCTGCCGCATTCCGAAATTCTCCCGCGATCGAGCGGATTACGCAGCCCCCAACCGGTAGTCGATCATGCCAAAATATTGTGGCATTGAAAGGACACGCGACGCACGACAAACATCAAACACACCATCGCCACTCCGAGAAAGATGTCGGAGTGGATGACCCGGCGGCACAGATCCGGCAGAGTCGAAAACCATTCACCACGACGGGGACCGCCGATATACCGCCAAGAAATGCACGCCGGCCACCGCCGGTCGCAACCCAACTCACCGACCACGGCTGCCCACCCACCCAAAACCCCCGGCAACCGCCAGCCAACCACCCACCCGAACCCATCGGCGGCAGCGACGATCGGGTCAGCGTGGGCCGAGGCCGGTGCGGCCGTCGATCAGCTCGCGGGCGGCGTCGAGATGGCCCGCGTGCCGGGCGGTTTCCTCGATCATGTGGAGGATGATCCGGCGCAGGTCGGTGGTCTGGGAGGCCAGCGGCTCATCGTGATGTCGGCCGAACGGCTCCGTGGCCAGTGAGGTCGCGGTGATGAACTTGTCGGACAGGGCGCATTGTTCGCGATAGAACTCGAGCACCACGGCCGACGACCGGGGCGTCGTCAAAGGTGGACAGTCGCCGCCTGGCCATGGCAGCACCTGCGCCAAGCCGGTCGTCACCTCCTGGAACCAGTGGCCCTCGGCGTGCGCCAGATGCTCCACCAACCCCAGCGGCGTCCACCCGGACGGCAGCACCGGAGTCCGCAGGACATCGTCACTCAACCCCGAGATGATTGCCCGAACACTGGCCCGCTGATAGGCCAGGAACTCATGCAGCGTGGCCTTTTCAACATCGATCCCCGTCACAGCCCGCACGCTAACAGGACCGTCTGACGAAACCTCCGGGCCAGCAGGTGCACGAGTTCGCCGACTCGTTGCGGGCGTGCCGGAGGATGGACGGCCGCTCAGTCACTCGCCTTCCGGCACCCAGTTTCTTTCGAACTCGGCTTCCGCGACCTCGAAGCCACTGCAGTCCTGATCCGGGCCGTAGAGGCGAGGCGGCCGTTCCGCGTCGTCCGCCCTGTCCCAGAAGCCGCCTCGGGCAACGTGTTCGCCGCCAGGCCCAGCGACACGCACGACTACGACGCGCTGAACCGGGTGCTGCTCGATCCGCTCTCTTCGCGCGACGTCGCATCAGCGGGCGGCGTCTCTCCGCCTCTTCAACACCGCCAGGTCGGTGCGCTGGTTCGCTTGGCTCTGGATCATGTATTGGGATCCGATGCCGACGGTCGCCGCCTCCGCCGACCTGCAGATGGCTGGACAACCGGCGACCGCCCCGACGGGGGAGACACTTCCTGGCGTTTCCGAGCGAAGGGGCGCCCACCTCGCGGTGAACGCCCCTTTCCGAGGACGTGCTTACTTGTACGTGATGTCGCTCTTGTTGACCTTGCAGTTGCTGTCGTTCCAGCCTTCGCCCAGGTAGCTCGGCTCGCTACCCTTGGCGACACCCTTGTACTTGCCGCAGACCACCGGGCTGGAGCTGTTGCTGATGGTGACGCGGGTGATGGTGGCGGTGTCGCCCCAGTTGGTGTTGATGCCGGCGACCATGTCGATGTCGTTCAGCAGCACGTTGTCGATCTTGACGTGGCGCTGGTACGAGCTGGAGCAGTTGCCGCAGGCCCGGTACAGCTTGCCGGAGCCGCTGAGGTAGAAGCCGGAGATGCTGACCGTGCCGTTGCCGTTGTGCTGGAACGTCTTGTCGCTGCCGGACCTCGCGCCGCCGCCGATGACATAGCTGGTGCCGCCACCGGTGCCCTTGAAGGTCGCGGCGTCCTCGCCGATGTCGTTCCACCACACGTTCCTGATGGTGCAGGTGCCCTCGCAGTGCACGCCGTCGCCGGCGGGCGAGCCGAGGATGACGTTCTGCAGGGTGCCGCCGTTGGCGATCTCGAACATCGGGTCCTGTGACTCGTCCTGCGAGCCGTCGCCGATGCAGCAGTAGGTCTTCATGCCGCCGTCGAAGGTCCCCGAGACGGAGACGGTGCCGGAGATCTTCACCGAGCCGGCCGAGCTCGGCCACTGGCCGGTCGGGGTGCCGCTGCCGCCGGTCGGGCTGGGCGCCGGGCTGGTGGTGGGGCCGGTGGTCGGGGTCGAGCCGCCGCTGGCGTACGTCTCGAACTCGGCGATCCGCGGCGCGCTGGACGCGCTGAGGATCTCGAAGGTGAGCTTCTTCAGCGAGGTCGAGGAGAACGAGATGGTGCTCGGGCTGCCGCTGCCGGTGGCCAGGACGGAGCCCTGGTCGGCGTTGAGCAGCCGCCAGGAATTGATCGAGCCGCCGCCCGAGGCCTGGATGATGACGGCCGAGGACACCGTCGTGGCGCTGCCCCACTTGACCGATACGTAGCCGGTGGCGGCGTTCGGTGACCAGTAGGTGCCGGTGTTGGCGTCCTTGACGTTGCCGTAGCTGGTGCCGCTGGCCTTGCTGGAGCCGTCGGCACCGCCGGCGAGGCTCAGGTTGTCGGCGGCCAGGGCGTTCGGCGTCGGCAGCGTCAGCATGATTGCCGCGCTCATGATCGCGGTGGCTCCCCCGGCTATCCACCGTAGAGCGACTGATCGTCTCATCCGTGTCTCACCTTCATCGTCAGGATTGCGTCGCGCCACCACCGCGGCAGGTAAGCGCTTTCCTGGCAAAGAATAGGGATCCATCGATGTGATCACAAGGAGTTGCAGTGTTTGCATTGTTTGCATTGTTTGATCAAGCGGAGGCGCGGGCGTCAGGCGCGGACCCAGCGGTGATAGGCGTCCAGGTCGACGTTGCTGCCGCAGATGACGGTCACAATGTTGCGGTCGGCGAAACGTTCGGGGTCCTGGAGAATCGCGGCGATCCCGAGGGCGGCCGAGGGCTCCACGATCAGGCCCGCGTGCTCCAGGAGCAGCCGCATGCCCGCGACGATCGACGCCTCGGAGACCAGAACGGCGTCGTCGGCCACCGCCAGCAGGTCGTCCAGGACGGCGGGGATGGGGTGCCGGCCGGCGACGCCGTCGGCGATGGTGTCGGTCGCGTCCGTGGTGACGACCCGGCGCTCGTGCCAGGACCGGGTCATCGCGGGCGCGCCCCGCGGCTGGACGCAGATGACCTCGGCGCCGGGGAGCAGGGCCTTCACGACGTAGCCCACGCCGGTGGCCATCGCGCCCGCGCCCAGGGCGATGAGCACGGCGTCGAAGGACGGGCGCCCGCCGGCCAGTTCGAGGCCGATGGTCGCCGCGCCCTCGCAGGTCTCGACGTCCAGGCTGTCCTCGACCAGCCTGATGCCGCGCCGCCCCGCGATCGACGCCGCGCGCTCGCGTGCCACCTCGATGTCGCCGTCGACCAGTTCGAGCTCGGCGCCGAGACCGCGGATCCGGTCGAGCTTGACGGGGGTCGCCGCGCGCGATGCCACGACCGTCACGTCGAGGCCGTGGCGACGGCCCGACCAGGCGAGCGCCTGCCCGAGGTTGCCGGCGCTGGCGCAGACCAGGGCCCGCCCGCCGCCGTCCGCGAGCAGGCCCGCCACGACCTCGGCGCCACGGCCCTTGAAGCTGCGAACCGGGTTGGCGGTCTCCAGCTTGATGTCCAGCGTGCAGCCGAGCGCCCGGCCGAGCGACTCGCAGCGGTACAGCGGGGTGTCCAGGAACATCGGGTCGATCAGCCGGCGGGCCGCACGGATCCGGCCGAGGTCGAGGCGGAGACCGCTAGGCACTGCGACGGACGGGGCGGGCCGGCCAGCCAGACGTCGGCCAGGTCGCCGAGGGGGACGCGCAGGGCGTGGCTCAGGCAGACCACGGTGCCGAAGGCCGGCGCGGGAAGGCGGCCCGCCTCGATCTTGCGCAGCGTCTCGGGTGAGATGCCCGCCGCCAGGGCCACCTCGACCAGGCTTCGGCCGGCCCGCGCGGCCCGGAGGGCGGCTCCGAGGCGCCGGCCGGCCGCGATCTGTTCGGCGGTAAGCGGTTGGCGCACCATGCCAGCAGGATAGCCCTCCGGAGCGCCCCGGCCGGGGTGGTATAAAAATACCGTGATCGAGCTCAAGTCGGCCGAGGAGATCGGCCATATGGCAGTGGCCGGCCGGTTCGTCGGCGAGTTGCTCGCCGACCTGGGCGGCGTCGCCGCGGTCGGCGTCAACCTGATGGACCTCGAACACCACGCCCGCCGCCGGATCAAGGAACGCGGCGCCGAGTCCTGCTACTGGGACTACGCGCCCTCGTTCGGCCGCGGCCCGTTCCGCAACGTGCTGTGCCTGTCGGTCAACGACGCGGTGCTGCACGGCCTGCCGCACGACTACGTGCTGCGCGACGGCGACCTGCTCAGCATCGACATGGCGCTCGGCATCGACGGCTGGGTCGCCGATTCCGCGCTCTCCGTCATCGTCGGCGAGCCTGACCCTGCCGACCTCAAGCTGGTCGAGGCCACCGAGGTCGCGCTGGAGGCCGGCATCGCGGCCGCACAGCCCGGCGGCCGCCTCGGCGACGTCTCCGCCGCGATCGGCGAGGTCGCGCACTCCTACGGCTACGGCGTCAACGGGGAGTTCGGCGGCCACGGCATCGGCCGCACCATGCACGAGGCGCCGCACGTCGCCAACAGCGGCCGGCCCCGCCGCGGCATGAGGCTCGACCCCGGCCTCACCATCGCCATCGAGCCCTGGTTCTGCCGCTCCACGGACAAGATCAGGTTCGACGACGACGGCTGGACGATCCGCTCCGCCGACGGCTCCCGCACCGCACATTCCGAACACACGGTCGCCATCACCGCCGACGGTCCCCAGGTGCTGACCCGCCGCCCCTGACCGCTATCTCAGGCCGCTGGTGGCGATGCCTTTGACCAGGTACTTCTGTCCCGCGATGAAGAAGCCGATGACCGGGGCGAGCGAGACGAACGACATCGCGAACATCTCGCCCCACTGGCTCTGGCCCTCGGAGTCCATGAACTGCCGAATGGCGAGCGGGACCGTGTAGAGCTCCGGGTCGGTCAGGTACAGCAGCGGGCCGAAGAACTCGTTCCACACCGAGACGAAGGTGAAGATCGCGGTGGTGGCGAAGGCCGGCATGCAGAGCGGCATGATGACCTTCCAGAAGGTACGGAACGGGCCGCAGCCGTCGATGCGGGCGGCGTCGTCGAGCTCGTCCGGCAGCGACCGCATGAACTGGACCATCAGGAAGATGTAGAAGCCGTTGGTGGCCAGGAAGTGCGGCACCAGCAGCGGGTAGTACGTGTTGAGCCAGCCGAGCCTGTCGAACAGCACGTACTGCGGCACCACCAGGACGTGGCCGGGCAGCATCATGGTGCCGAGCATCAGCGCGAAGAACAGCCGGCGGCCGCGGAACCGCAGCCGGGCGAAGGCGTACGCGGCGAGCGAGCACGACAGCAGGTTGCCGACGATGCTCAGGCTGACGATGACCAGGGAGTTCATCAGGTACGTCTGGAACGGCTCGGACAGCGATGTCCAGCCGCGGGCATAGTTGCCGAAGTCCCAGGCGGCCGGCCAGAGCGACTCGTCGGTGAAGACCCGGCCGCTGGGCTTGAGCGAGCTGGAGATCATCCAGAGCAGCGGATACATCATGACGACGCCGACGGCGGACAACAGCACGTACCGCAGGAACCGCCGGCGCGGCGAGGGGCTGCCCATCAGTTGTCGTAGAACACCCAGTAGCGGGCGGCCAGGAAGTTGATCGCCGTGAACCCGGCGATGATCATCAGAAGTAGCCACGCCATCGACGACGCGTAGCCCATGTGGAACTCGGCGAAGCCCTTTTGATAGAGGTAAAGGTTGTAGAAGAGTGTCGAGCCGGCCGGCCCGCCGCTGCCGTTGCTGATCACGTACCCCTGCGTGAACGTCTGGAACGAGGCGATCAGCGACTGGACCAGGTTGAAGAAGATGATCGGGCTGAGCAGCGGCAGCGTGATCGAGCGGAACCGCCGCCACCGGGAGGCGCCGTCGAGCGCCGAGGCCTCGTAGTACACGGCGGGGATCTGCCGCAGCCCGGCCAGGAAGATGACCATCGGGGCGCCGAACGTCCAGACGTGCAGCAGGATCAGCGTGCCGAGCGAGTACCGCGGGTCGGAGGTCCAGCCGGGGCCCTGCACGCCGAACAGCGCCAGGAAGTCGTTGACGATGCCCTGGTAGCCGAAGATGTAGCGCCACAGCATGACGACAGCGACGCTGCCGGCCAGCAGCGACGGCAGGTAGAAGATGCTCCGGTAGATCGCCAGCCCCCGGACGCGGCGGTCGAGCAGCATGGCGACGCCGAGCGCGACCGCCAGCGACAGCGGCACCGACACCAGCGTGTAAACCAGGGTGACCCGCAGCGACTGGTGCAACGTGGCGTCGTGGAGCATGGCCCGGAAGTTTTCGAGCCCGGCCCAGCGCGGCGGCGTGAGCAGGTCATAGTCGGTGAAGGCGAGATAGAGCGAGGCGAGAAACGGGCCGACGGTGAAGAGGATCCCGGCGAACCAGGGCAGCAGGAACAGGTAGCCGGCGTTGTCCTGGCGGCTGCGCAGGGCAGTCACGCGCCGAGCGCCTTCCGCGCCTCGCCGAGGAACTGCCGGCCGGCCTCGGCCGGGGTGGTGCGCCGGAACTCCACCTCCGTACTGATGGTCTTGAGGATGTTGGTGAGCTTGCTGGCACCGACCGGGTACGGGTAGGACGGCGGCAGCTTCTCGTTCTGCAGCTTGGACAGGAACTCGCTGGAGCGCCTGTTGTCCGGCTCGAGCGTCGGCGCGATCCGCTCGGCGATCGCCCGGTTGGGCGGGACGCCCCGGGTCGCGGCGGACAGCCTGGCCGGCTCCGCCTCGTTGGTGAGGAAGTTCAGCAGTTTCAGCGTCTCCCGGGGGTGCTTCGAGGTCGCCGCGATCGACCACAGGGCCGGGGTGTCGATCGACTGGCCGCGCCGGGCACCCTGGGTCTCCCCCGGAATCCGCAGCAGTTGCAGGTGCCCGCCGCAGGCCTGGTTGTAGCCGAGCAGATTGTTGGTCGGGATGATCTGCGCGGCGATGGCCTTCCTGGCCAGGTAGGACTGGGCGGGCGAGGTGCCGTTGTTCTGGTCGATGAAGCCGGCCGGCGGGATGCCGCCCTGTGCGCGCAGGTCCTCGCCGAGCTGGAACCAGGCGGTGACCGTCGCCTCGGAGACGTCCGGCCTGCCGTCCGGCGAGAAGAAGTCCTCGCCGCGCTGGCGGGCGAAGACCAGCAGGTTGGCGACGGTCCACAGCTCCAAGCTGGTGCCGTAGACCTTGCCGCCGCTGGCCTTTGTAACCGCCCTGGCGAAGGTGCCGAGCTGCTCCCAGCTCCACGTGTCGCCGTCCGGAATCGGCACGCCGTAGCCGTCGGTGAGCGCCTGGTCGACGATGAAGCCGATCGTGTTCAGCCCTGACGGCACCCCGAAGGTCCGGTCGCCGACCTGGCCGAGGGCCCTCGACTGCGGGGCGAGCGCGGTCAGGTCGAGGTCGGCGGAGCGCGGGGCGAGGTCGAGCAGGGAGCCGCGGTCGGCGTACTCGCGGAGGCTGTCGAACCGCATGGCCATCAGGTCCGGCGGGTCGCCGGCGGCCATCCGGGCGGCGAGCTTGTCCTTGTACGGGCTGCTGTCCTGGTACTCGGTGCGAACCCGGATGCCGGGGTTGGCGGCCTCGAACCCGTCGAGGGCCTCGCGGGTGAGCGCGGCGCGTTGCGCGTCGCCCCACCAGGCCATGGTCACCTCGGTGCGGCCGTCGTCCACGCCCTTGCCGCCGAAGCCGCGCCCGCAGCCGGGCAGCCCGGCGGCGACCCCGGCGAGCGCGGCGAGATGGAGCACCCGGCGCCGGCCGAGCCTGGTCGGCTCCGCCCGGGTGGACCCGGATACTGGGCTCACTGGCAGTCCTCCGCCTGTTCAACGGTTTGTTTCAGTGTTTTATACATCGAGCGGTGTCCATGTCAACCGGGCTCGGGTAGTTTGTTACAGAGATTGACGTAACTGCCGGGGCGCCGGTAACTTGCCGCCCATGCCGATGGCTCAGACTCACGATCTGACCTGCGCCGGACGGGTCGTCGCCCGCTACGTCTGGGAGCCCGACCTGCCGGCCACCGTCTCGCCCCGGCCCTACCTGCACCCCGTCACCACGCTCGGCGGCACCACCGTCACCGGCTTCATGCCGGACGACCACCTGCACCACCTCGGCGCCAGCATCGCCGTGCCGGCGGTCAACGGCGCCAACTTCTGGGGTGGACGCACCTACCTGCGCGGCCGCGGCTCGGTCCACCTGGAGAACCACGGCCGCCAGCGGCACTCCCGCTGGCTGCACCGCACCGGCGCCCACCTGGTGCAGGAGCTGCACTGGGCCGGGCGCGACGGGCGCGTCCTCGCCCAGGAGCAACGCACGCTGCGCACCGAGCCGGTCGCGGACACCGCGTGGATGCTTTCCATCGCGTACGCCCTGAGCAGCGCCGACGGTCGCCCGCTGATCATTCACAGCCCGGCCGTGCGCGGCCGGGCCGGCGCGGGCTACGGCGGCTTCTTCTGGCGGGCGCCCGCCGGGCCGGATCCGGTACGGGCCTTCGCGCGTACCGGCGGCGGCGAGGCGCACGGCAGCCGCGACCCCTGGGTGGCGCTCGGCACCGCCGCCTGGACGCTGGTCTTCCACACCGTCGCGGCCGCGGACGACCCGTGGTTCGTGCGCTCCGCCGACTACGCCGGTGTCTGCTCCGCCATCGCCTGGGACCGGCCGCTGATCATCGCGCCCGGCCAGGTCTTCGCCCGGCGGATCAGCGTCGTCGTCGCCGACGGACCGCCGACACCGGCCACCACCGCTACGGCCCTCGCCGCCTTCGACCTGGAACACCCGCCGGAATGACCACCGGACCGGCTTCGCCGACGTCGGCACCTTGCACGTCCTGCGCTAGGGCGTCGGATCGGGCAAGCCAGGAGTTCGGGTCCCGCCGCACCCTGTCGACGGCGCTCAGCGCGGCACCGATCACCGCGGCGTCCGGGCCCAGGGTCGCGGGCCGCACCGTGATCGGCGCCCACCCGGCGGTGAGGACGCGCCGGTTGACCTCCGCCTCGATGCCGTCGGTGAGCCACGAGGTGAGCAGGGAGTAGCTGCCGCCGAGCAGGACCGTGTCGACGTCGACGATGTTGACGAGCGCGGCGATCGCGACCCCCAGCGCCTTACCCGCGCTCTCCAGCGAGACGAGGATGTCCGGCGAGCCGGCCGAGACCAGCGCGTCGATCGCGACCGCGGGCGCCTGGCGGGGCACCGCCGGCGCGGCCGGCACCGCGTCGAGGATGTCCCGCAGGCCCGCATAGCGCTGCAGGCAGCCGGTGGCCCCGCAGCAGCACCGCTTCCCATCGCTTTCCACCATGATGTGCCCCAACTCGCCGCTCCAGCCGCGCGAGCCCCGCATCGGGAGGCCGGCGAGCACGATGCCGGCGCCGATGTCGAACTCGCCGCAGACGCACACGAAGTCGCGGAGCCCGGGCCCGCCGGCGTAGCTCTCGCCGAGCGCGGCGAGGCTCGCGTCGTTGTCGACCAGCACGGGCAGGCCGGCGGTGGCGATGCCGGACCGCAGCGCCGCGCCGGCGTCGACGTCGCGCCAGCCGAGGCTCGGCGCGAGCCGGACGACGCTGCCGTCCTGCACCGGGCCGGGCGCCGCGAGGGTGGCGCCGACGACGGTGAGACCGGCCGCCGCGGCGAGCTGAATCGCGTCCCGCGCCATGGCGGCGAGGCGGCCCAGGGTCCGCCCGGGATCGAGCTCGTCCTCGGTGTGCGCGGCGAAGCCGAGATGGCGCACGGCGCCGGTGAGGTCGACGACGCACGCCGAGAGGGAGTTCCCGCGGATGTCCAGGCCGAGCCCCGCCGGACCGGTGTGCGCGAGGCGAAGCCCCACCCGCGGCCGGCCGCTGTTGCCGGACCGCGACGGGCCGGACTCGACGATCAGCCCGCCGGCCAGCAGGTCGTCGACGATCCGGGAGATCGTCGGCCGGGTGAGGCCGGTGGCGGCGGCCAGCTCGCTGCGGGAGATCGGCACCCGCCGGGCGCCGACGATCTGCTGGAAGGTCAGGCCGAGGTTGTGCGCGCGCAGGCTGTCCTGCCGGATCGGCAGGTCCGTGGTGGGCGCGACCCGATGCACCGGACGGCTCATGAGGCCAGGTCAGCCGCGTACGCGGCGGCCCGCCCCGGCGGCAGCTCCCCGTCCGCGACAACGGTGACGATTCGCCGGCTCAGGGTCGTCCGGGGGCCGAGTATGAGGGGCTCCTCCCAGGCGAGCGCGGATCCGATGCCGAGATAGTCGCGGGTGCGGACGAACCAGCGGTCGTCGCGGGTCTCGGCGTCCGCGGGGATGAAGACCAGGGTCCAGGGGTCGGTCGTGCCGCCGCGCACCGACAGCCAGGCGGACCTGCGCCCGTGCACCGCGTCGACCCCGTCACCGGCCTCGGCGGCGATCCGGCACTCCGCCGCGCCGGACGGCGCCCGCCAGAAGAAGCCCCCGTACCCCGCGCCGCTGCGGCCGTGCGCGGCCGGGCTCCGGATCGGCAGGTCCCGGCCGGTGACGTTGGTCAGGGCGAAGCCGAAGCCGAGTGCCCAGGCGCGCGGGCCGAGCCGGCGGCAGGACAGCTCGCGCCGCTCCGACAGCAACTGCTCGCCGTCGATGGTGGCCCAGCGCAGGGAGTGCCGCAGCTCCGTGGCAGTCCGCCGGACCCAGCGCACGTGCTGCTGGGTGCCCTGGTTGTCGAGCCAGGCCGGCCCGTGTCCGGCGAGGAACGTCCGGCCGCCCCAGAAGTTGCCGCGATCCACCTCGGCGACGGCGACGCTCAGTCCGAGATGGTGCTGGTGCGACGCCGGCATCAGCTCGGTGACGGTCGTGCCCGCCAGGGTACGCACGGGATGCAGGTACGGCCGGGGTGACAGGGCGGCGGGGAGGTCGGGGCGCCAGGCGTATTCGGCGACCGGGCGGTCCGCGAGGCTCAGGACTGCGATGGCGTCAGCGGTCACGTGGGCCTCCACTCGGCGATCCGTACGTCAGCAGAATAGTGCGTCCCCGATCTTCGTTCAGAACGATTAATTTCTTAACTTGACATAATCTACCCGGCGGTCCTAACGTTCGCCATCGAGGGCGCCTACGGCCGCAATGCATTGATCTTCATCAATTGCCTCGCCTGGAACATCCGCCGACCTGGAGACCTCCCGGCTCGTCCTCGGCCAGGAGGGCCCACCTCCCCAGGACCGGCCGCCGTGCCCCGCGGCGGCCATCTCCAGTCCGCAGAAAGGTCCCCACGTGTCCAGGTTCCACAAAATCAGGAAGTGGCTGCTCATAGCGACCCTCACGCCGGCGTCCCTGCTGGCGGTGACGACGCCCGCCCGGGCCGCGGTCGCACCCGCGGCCGGCGGCACCTACACGATCGCGGCCGGCAACAGCGGCCGCTGCATCGACGTCACCGCCGGCTCGCTGGACAACGGCGCGCTGTTGCAGCAGTGGGGCTGCCACGCCGACCAGGCCTGGCAGCAGTTCGCCGTCACCGCCCGCGGGAGCAACCAGTTCAACCTGGTCAACGTCAACAGCACCCGGTGCGTCGACGTACCCGGCGGCGCCGTGACCGCCGGCATTCAGATCCAGCAGTGGGGCTGCGGCGACGGCACCAAGCCCGCCCAGTTGTTCACCTTCGCCGCCTCCGGCGGCGGCCACCAGATCAGGAACGTGGCCAGCGGGATGTGCCTGGCCATCAGCGGATCCTCCGCCGACAACGGCGCCGCGGTGGTCCAGCAGGCCTGCGCCGCCGAGATCAGCCAGCAATGGGCGTTCACCCCGCTCGCAGGCGGTGGCGGTGCCACCTGCCCGTGCACCGTTGCCAAGGACGGTACCGGTCAGTACACGACCGTGCAGGCCGCGATCGACGCGGTGCCGGCGAACAACACGATCCGCCGGGTCATCACCGTCAAGGCCGGCACCTACCGCGAGATCGTCACGATCCCGTCGAACAAGCAGAACATCACGCTCCAGGGCGGCGCGGGCTCAGCAGCCGGCGTGGTCATCGTCGACAACCACAGCTCGGCCGGCGGCTACGGCACCTCCGGCAGCGCCACGTTCTTCGCCAAGGGCGCCGGCTTCATCGCGCAGAACCTGACGTTCTCCAACGACTACGGCGTGGGCAGCCAGGCCGTCGCCCTGAGCCTCGACGCCGACAAGATCATCCTCAACAACGTCCGGGTCCTCGGCAACCAGGACACGCTGCTGACCAACTCGGGCCGCGCGTACGTCGTGAACTCCTATGTGGAGGGCACCACGGACTTCATCTTCGGCGGCTCGATCGCGGTGTTCCACAACAGCACGATCCACGAGATCAGCTCGACCGGCGGCGTCATGACGGCCGCCAACACCGACGCGGCCAAGACCTACGGCTATCTCTTCTACAAGTGCACGATCAACAACGGCGGCGGCAGCAATGTCACCGCCCTGGGCCGGCCCTGGGGCCCCGCCGCGCAGGTGCTGTACCGCGAGTCGACCATGACCGCCGGCATCAGGTACTCGCAGCCGTGGCAGGACATGTCAGCCAACTCGTGGAAGAACGCGCGCTTCCTTGAATACCGCAACACCGGCGCCGGAGCCACCGTCAACAACAACCGGCCGCAGCTCGGCGACGCGCAGGCCGCGAACTACACGCCGCAGAAGTACCTGGCGGGCAGCGACACCTGGAACCCGGTCAGCTGATCCTCCGCACCGCGATCAAGGAGTAAACGATGTCCTCGATTTCCCTCAGATCCCTCGCGGCCGCGGCAACCCTGCTCACCGCGGGGGTGACCACGGCGGTCGTCTCGGTGACGCCGTCCCCGGCCGACGCCGCCCCGGCCGCCGGCGCGACCTACCTGCTCGCGGCCCGGTCGAGCGGGCGCTGCGTCGACGTGCCGGGCGCCTCCGTCGACAACGGCGCCCAGTTGCAGCAGTGGGGCTGCCACGCCGATCAGGCCTGGCAGCAGTTCACGGTCAAGGCCCAGGCGAACGGCCAGTTCAACCTCGTCAACGTCAACAGCACCAGGTGCGTCGACGTGCCGGGCGGGGCGGCCACCGCCGGGCTGCGGCTGCAGCAGTGGGGCTGCGGCGACGGGACCAAGCCCGCGCAGTTGTTCACCTTCCCAGCCTCGGGCACCGGCACCTATCAGATCCGTAACGTGGCCAGCGGACTGTGCGCGGCGGTCGCCGGCGCCGACAACGGCGCCGCGGTCGTCCAGCAGGCCTGCGCGGCCGACGCCGCACAGCAGTGGACGTTCACCTCGCTCTCCGGCGGCGGGCCCGGCAACTGGTCGAACGCCCCGGACGGATTCGCCTCCACCGGCGGCGGCACGACCGGCGGCGCCGGCGGCACGGCGGTCACCGTGTCGACCTTCGCCGACCTGGTCAAGTACGCCACCGCGTCCGCCGCGTACGTCATCCGGGTGTCCGGCACGATCACCGTGACCCCGTACGGGCACGAGATCCCGGTCGCGGCCGACAAGACCATCGTCGGCGTCGGCACCGGCGGGCGGATCAAGAACGGCGGCTTCTTCCTCGGCACCGGGGTCCGGAACGTGATCATCCGCAACCTCACCATCGGCGACACCGCGATGGCCTCGGACGACCCGGACGACAAGGACTTCGACTACGACGGGATCCAGATGGACACCGCCGACCACGTCTGGATCGACCACAACACGTTCACCAACATCAACGACGGCTACATCGACAGCCGCAAGGACACCAACTACGTCACCGTGTCCTGGAACCGGATGGGCGACCACAACAAGACCTTCGGCATCGGCTGGACCGAGAACGTCGTCGCCCGCATGACCATCCACCACAACTGGATCTACAACTCCAACCAGCGCAACCCCAGCGCCGACAACCTCCTGTACGCCCACCTCTACAACAACTACCTGTCCAACGTCACCTCGTACGGCAACTACTCGCGCGGCGCCACCAAGATGGTGATCGAGAACAGCTACTTCGAGAACGTGAACAACCCGTACTACCCGGACACGGCCACCGGCGCCCAGCTGAGGCAGACGGGCAGCGTCCTGACCGGCTGCACCGGCCGCCAGGAGACATCCGGCTCGGCGTTCACCCCGGGCAGCTTCTACCCGTACGCCCTCGACCCGGCCGCATCCGTTCCCGGCCTGGTCAGGACCTATGCCGGGCCTCAGGCCGGCATCAGCATGTAGACCCGCGACGGCCGGCCGGGGCTCCCTCCCGGCCCGCCGTGCCGGGCGTCTCCGCTCTAGGGTCGGATGCGGTCACCGTGGCCGCACGACACCAGGGAGGCCCGCATGGCGATCCGCCGGATGGACAACGTGCTCATCGTCGTCGACGACCTTGACGCCGTGATCAGGTTCTTCGTCGAGCTCGGCATGGAGCTCGCGGGCGAGCCGGGCCCGGTCGAGGGGCGGTGGGTGGAGCGGGTCCTCGGGATCGACGACGTCCGGCAGGAGGTCGCGATGCTGCGCACCCCCGACGGCCACGGCGGGATCGAGCTGGCCAGGTTCCACAGCCCGAAGGCGATCGGCACCGAGCCGAGCAACCCGCCGGCGAACACGCTGGGCATCCGCCGCGTCATGTTCGCCGTCGATGACATCGAGGACGTCGTGGCACGCCTGCGCACCCACGGCGCCGAGCTCGTCGGCGACATCGCCCGCTACGAGGACATCTTTCTGCTCTGTTACGTCCGCGGCCCCGAGGGCATCGTCGTCGGCCTCGCCGAGGAGCTCGGCAAAGGTCAGACGACGCCGATTCGCGCTCAGGACGGCGCCCTGTGACGGAGACCGCACCCAAAGCCCGGCGGCGCCGGCGGCGGCTGTGCTAGCGTAACCGCGTTGCAGTTTTGATTTCCGTAGACGTTGTCGGCGCCTGATGGGGTTAATCGAACCCGTGCGGGCGCTTTTTCGTTTGTCGTGTCGGTTCGGCGCGGGTGATCAACGCAGCGGCTTGCGATTCCGTAAAGTGCGGTTTCGAACAGCCTGCGAAGGAGCAGACATGACTACAGGTACCGTGAAGTGGTTCAACGCCGACAAGGGCTTCGGCTTCATCACGCCGGACGACGGCGGCGCCGACGTCTTCGCCCACTTCTCCGCCATCGCGTCGAGCGGCTTCCGTAGCCTCGACGAGAACCAGAAGGTGGAGTTCGACATCACCCAGGGCCAGAAGGGCCTGCAGGCGGAGAACATTCGCCCGCTCTGATCCACGCTTTACCGAACGGCGGTCCACTGATTCAGTGGGCCGCCGTTCGGCGTTTTCTCTTCAAGATTCTCCGCGGAGCGTGTCGAACCGAGGCGGCGGCGTTCGTAGCAGGGGTGAGAGGCGCCCGACGGGCGCACCCACGACGCCCCTGAGGAGTGCGACATGACCGCCACCTACACCTTCGACGTCTTCTCCAGCCTCGACGGCTTCGCCGTCGCCGGCGGTGACTGGACGGGCTACTGGGGCAAGCAGGGCCCCGAGCTGCTCGACCACCGCCTTTCCCTGTACGACGCGAAGCAGCGGATGGTCTTCGGCGCCGACACGTACCGGACCTTCGTGAGCCTGCTGACCTCGGACGCCGAGGAATCCGTGCGCGACCCCTGGGTCACCCGGATGGTCAACATGCCGGCGACGGTGGTGTCCTCGACCCTGAAGGAGCCCCTCGACTGGCCGGACGCCACCGTTGTGAGCGGTGACGCCGTCGACATCGTCGCCCGGCTCAAGGAGCAGTCCGAGGTGCCGCTGCGATCGCACGGCAGCCTGTCGTTGAACCGGGCACTGATGGCCGCCGGCCTCGTCGACCGCGTACAGGTGACCCTCTTCCCGGTCATCACCGGCCAGAGCGGGATGAAGCCGGTCTTCGAGGGTGCGGCCGACTTCGACCTCGAGCTGATCGAGCACCGCACGCTCGACGTCCACATCCAGGAACTGGTCTACCGGCCCACCCTGCACCGGTCTTGACCCGGCAGATACTAAGCGCGCATACTAATTGCATGAAGACGATCGCGACCGCGAAGATCACCACCGACGTCCCCGCCCAGGCCTTCTTCGAGCGCTGGGCCGACATGGCCACCTGGCCGCAGTGGAACACCGACACCGACTGGGTGCGCCTCGACGGGCCGTTCCGCACCGGCGCGACCGGCCGGCTGAAGCCGAAGGGCGGCCCGGTGACCCGGTTCGTCGTCACGTCGCTCGTCCCGGGCCGCGAGTTCACCGACGTCTCGCTGCTGCTGGGCGCGCGGCTGACGTTCCAGCACCTGGTGGGCGCGGACCCCGGCGGCCGCACCACCGTGTCGGTGCGGGTCACCCTCGCCGGCCCGCTCGCGTTCTTCTGGGCCTTCGCGCTCGGCAGGGGCATCGCGAAGGGCCTCGACGGCGATCTCGCCCGGCTCGAGGCGGCCGCCCGCGCGGCCGGAGTGCCGGCATGAGTCACTGGCTCGGGGTGGTCTGCCGTGATCACGTCCAGCGCGCCACCCGGCTCGGCATCGCCCAGCTCGGTCACGGCAAGCGGGGCGGGCTCGCCCGCCTCGCGGCCGGTGACCGGCTCGTCTACTACTCGCCGCGGACGAGCCTTCGCGACGGCGAACCGCTGCAGGCGTTCACCGCGCTCGGCGAGGTCGCCGACGACGAGATCTGGCAGGCGGACGAGGGCGACTTCCAGCCGTGGCGGCGCCGCGTCGACTACCTGCCGGACGCGGTCGAGACGCCGATCCGGTCGCTGAGCCTCGACCTCACCGCCCAGCCCGGCTGGGGCATCCACCTGCGCCGCGGCCTGCTGCCGCTCACCGACGGCGACTTCGCCGCCATCCACGCGGCGATGCGTCCATGAGCGAGCCTGCGAGCGCATCATCAACGCAGCGCCCGGCGAATGTCACCGCCGGAGCGCCGGCGGAGGCGACGGCATGAGCCTCGCGACGGCGCACTCCGGCGCCGACGACAGCCCCGGCCTGCTGTTGTGGCAGGTCACCAATCGGTGGCAGGCCGCGCAGCGGGCGACGCTGAAGCCGTTCGACCTCACCCACGTGCAGTTCGTGCTGCTGGCCACGCTCACCTACCTGCAGGCGTCCGGCCCGGTCACCCAGAAGGCGCTCGCCGGCATGGCCGCCACCGACCCGATGATGACCTCGCAGGTGCTGCGCACGTTGGAGGGCCGCGACCTGGTGCACCGCCCCGCCCACCCGGCCGACCGGCGGGCCCGGGCGGTGGCCGTCACCGAGGCCGGACGCGACCTCGCCAACCGGGCGGTGGTCGCGGTCGAGGCCTGCGACGCCGCCTTCTTCGCCGCACTCGGCGACGATCTGCCCGCCTTCACCGCGGGCCTGCGCGCCCTGCGCGCGTGACCCGCCTGTCGCGAGCCGGTGAATGCCGATGAAGGCCCCGTCAAACCCGAAGCAAGCGAGGCACGATCCGATGAGGCCTCTCCCACGCCGGCATCCGGTGGGCCGCGGCGGGCCTCAGGCCGTGGAAGTCGCCGCCCGGTCGGCCACCGCGACACGGCCGTTGCGCAGGCTGAGCGTGTGCCGCGCCGGCGTGTGCAGCCGACGGGCCAGGGTCAACAGGTCGTCGTCGCTGCTCACGGGCAGGCCGGCCGCGGCCAGCAGCGCCCGCATCGCCCCGGGTTTCCAGGCCGAGCGGCGCGGCTCGCGGGCGAACGGATCCGGCCGGCGGGCCGCAATCGCCATGGCGCGGGCCACCAGGCGGCCGAACCAGGCCGCCGCCGACGGCGACTGGTAGTTGAGGATCAGCCGGCTGCCGGGCGCGGACCGCTCGGCGATGACCGCGGCGGTGGCCCGCACCTCGGCCCGGTCGAGGTACGGCACCACGCCCTCCCAGATCCACGTCGTCGCCTGCGCGGCGTCGTGCCCGGCGGCGGCGAGCGCCGGCCCGAGCGGCTCCCGGCTGAGATCGACCGGCACGAACCGGACCGAACGCGCGAGCGGGCGCAGCGTGCCGCAGCGGTCCCGCTTGTCCTGTTGCGACGCGGGATGGTCGACCTCGTAGACGTCCGTCGCCGCCAGCTCGGGCATCCGCCAGGCCCGCCCGTCCAGTCCGGCGCCCAGGATCACCAGCTGCGGGTGCAGCCGATCCCGCACGGCGTCGTCGATGGCGACGGTGCGGGGCGCTATCACCTCCGCCATCGCGTTCATCGACTCGAAGTCCATCCGATCGGTCCACCCCTGTGGGGCAACCCCGCCGCGGGCGGACTCGACGGCGATGCGCTCCTGCGGTCGCAGCAACTCCATCGCGGCCGGGTCCGCGAACCGGTCCGGCGCGATCCGGCCGTGCGCGACCGCGCGCCCCTGGCACACCAGCACCGCCGTGCGGCTGGCCCCCCTGGCGGCCATCGCCCCTCCTCGAATCGAACGTGGGTTCCATCGTAGGCAGCGCGGGCGGCCGGGTGCTCGCCCGCAGGCGTACGTACCGCTTCGACCTGCGGATCATTTCTGCACCGTTTGTGAATTAATCCTCAATGGCCGTCAGCCCTCGGCGGTTTCTGCGTAACAAGTGCATGAAGTTGCCGGCTCCGATGAAGGGATGACGGAATGCGCATGCGTACAGCGCTCACGATCGGCGCGATGACGGTGGTCGGTATCTCCGGCCTGGTGGTAGCGCCCCTGACGTTCGCGGCCCAGGCACCCGGCGCGGCCTGTCCCGAGGTGGAGATCATCGGTGCCCGCGGCACCACCGAGCGGCCCGGCCTCGGCGTGGTGCTCGGCCCGCTCGCCCAGCAGCTGACCCGGGGCCTGACCCAGAGCGTACGGACGACCGCGGTCGACTATCCCGCCTCGTTCAACTACCAGGCGAGCGTGCGCCAGGGTGTCACCGCCCTGGCCGCGGACATCAAGCGCACGGCGTCGGCGTGCGCGCGCACCCGCTTCATCCTGATGGGCTACTCACAGGGTGCGAACGTCGTCGGCGACGCCCTCGCCGGCAGGTCGGCCGGCGGCCGGGCCGCCGCGCAGCCCGCGGTGTCCGCCGCCCTGTCCGGACGGGTCGCGACGGTGCTGCTCTTCGGGGACCCGACGTTCACCGCCGGCGAGTCGTTCAACGTGACGGACGGCGCGAAGTCCGGAATTCTCGCCCGCGGCGACGGCCGGCTCGACGCGGTCGCCCAACGCACGCAGTCCTTCTGCAACCGCAACGACCGGTTCTGCCAGGGCGGCACCAGCCTGGCGGCACACCTGGACTACGCAAAGTTCTTCGGCGACGCGGTCCACTTCACCAAGGCCCAGCTCGACTGACCTGGGTCCCGGTCAGCCCGGCCGACCTGAGCCTTGGGTCGGCTCGGCCGACCCGAACCCTGGACCGGCTCAGCCAACCTGAACCCTGGACCGGCTCAGCCAACCTGAACCCTGGACCGGCTCAGCCGATCTGAGCGCACCGGCATCCGTCCGAGCGGGCGGATGCCGGCCTCGTGCCACCGGCCCGGGGCGTTGTTGACCTAAACCGGTGGAACCGCGCGCGGGCCGGCGCATACGGTCGACGCATGACGACACGCACCATCCGGGTCACCGTCCGGGGCGCCTTCGACGGTCTCGACGCCGACCAGCGCGCCGACCTGCTCGCCCGCGCGGCACAGCACGATCTGGCGTTCGCCGCGTTCACCGCCGAGGGCTCGCTCACCTACGACATCGCGACCCGGCCGTTCTTCACCTTCCGCTTCGCGCGCACCGCCGAGACCGAGCAGGACATCCCGGCCGCGGTGCGCGACGCCGAGGCCGCCGCGGCGGCCTACCTCGACCAGCACGGTTACGGCTTCAAGAACCTCACCTCGCAGGCCGTCGACCTGTCCCAGGTCCCGCTGGGCAAGCGCGGCCGCAAGGAGGCCGCTCGCCACGACTAGGGCGCATCTGGCGTGGCGATCAGTCGCGCTTCGCGGGACGGAACACGCTACTCGGCGGTCGCACCCAGCGTGCTCTGCCTCGGCAGGAGCCGGTGCGGCGCCCGCAGTTCGATTCCCGGCACCGGCTTCGCGCTGCCGATCCGCAGGATCAGCCGCTCGACGGCGAGCTGGGCGATGGCCTTCTTGTCGGGCGAGATGGTGCTGATCGTGGGCCGGCCGTAGCGCCCGTCCTCGATGTCGTCGTAGCCGATCACGGCGATGTCCTCGGGGACGCGCAGCCCGCGCTGCAGTGCGGTGTGGATGGCGCCGGAGGCGACCAGGTCGCTGTAGCAGAACACCGCGTCCGGCGGGTCCGCGCGGTCCAGGAGGGCGGCCATGGCGGTGGCGCCGTCGACCCGGTTGAAGCGGGTGGTGCTGATGATCAATGATTCGTCGACCGGGAGGCCGGCGGCCGCGTGCGCGGCGCGGAAGCCCCTGGTACGCAGTTGAGCCGCCTCGCCGGTGGGGTAGGGCTGGTCGCCGATCGCGGCGATCCGCCGGCCGCCGATGGCGATGAGGTGACCGACCGCCTCGGTGGAGGCGGCCACGTCGTCGATGCCGACGTGATCGAACGTGCCGTCGGAGGTGCGCTCGCCCAGCACCACCAGGGGCAGGGCCGGGTCGCGGATCGAGAGGTCGGCCTGTGACAGGCCCAGCGGGCTGAGGATCATGCCGTCGAAGAGGAAGCGCCGCGAGCCCCTGCCGATCAGCTCGGCCTCGTGCTCCCGGTCGCCGTCGGTCTGGTCGATCAGCACGTTGTAGCCGGCCTTGCGGGCGGCGGGGATGACCGCCTGTAGCAACTCGGCGAAGTACGGCGTGTCGAGGTACGGCACGACGACAACGATCTGCCCGGATCGGCCGGTGGCGAGGTTGCGGGCGAGCACGTTCGGGCGGTAGCCGAGTTCGGCGATGGCGCGCTCGACCTTCGCCCGGGTGGTCTCGGTGACCCGGGCGTACCCGTTCACCACGTTGGACACCGTGCGGGGCGAGACGCCGGCCAGATCCGCGACGTCCCGCAACGTGCTTTCCCGCATGAGGAGCCTCCCCGCATCGGCGGGCGAAGTGTCTCCCGCGGTGACGATCGTATTTCCGCCACGTTGCCTCTTGCCAGGGCCGGGGGCCCGGTGCATAGTCCTTTGCAGCGCTGCAAAGGAACCTACATCACACTCCCCCCTTTCTCTTAACAAACCGTAGCAAATAACGCCCGGAGGGCCATGTCGTCATGCCCGAGACCCTGAAGGCGGCGCTCACCCGGTGTTCGATTTCGGCCAGGAGGCCCGGAAAAATGCGTATCAGCAACCGTCTGCCCGCAGTCGCCACCGCTGTGGTTCTCGCCCTCGGACTGTCCGCCTGCAGCGGCGGTGACGACGACGGGGCCGACGCCGCCCGCGCGAAGCCCACCAACTGCACCAACAAGATCGTTCACGAGGACGCGAACCGCGTGTCGGTCTGGGCCTGGTACCCGAACATGGCCAAGGTCGTCGACAACTTCAACAACGCGCACACCGACCTGCAGGTCTGCTGGACCAACGCCGGGCAGGGCCAGCCGCAGTACGCGAAGTTCCAGACCGCGATCGCGGCGAAGAAGGGCGCCCCCGACGTCATCATGCTCGAGTCCGACCAGCTGGTCGGGTTCGAGATCCAGGACGCCCTCGTCGACCTCGCGCCGTTCGGCGCCGGCGAGGTCAGGAAGAACTTCAGCGAGGGCGCCTGGAAGGACGTCTCGCAGGGCAACGCCGTGTACGCCGTACCGGTGGACGGCGGCCCGATGGCGCTGATCTACCGCACCGACGTCTTCGCGAAGTACGGCATCAAGACCCCGCCGAGGACGTGGCCGGAGTTCGCCGAGGACGCCGCCAAGGTGAAGGCCGCCGGCGGCCCGGTCTTCGGCGACTTCGGCAGCAACGTGCCGGCCGTGACCACCGCCCTGATGATCCAGAAGGGCGCCCAGCCGTTCGTCTACGACCTGTCCGACAAGCAGAACATCACCATCAAGCTCGACGACCAGGCAACCAAGGACGTGCTCACCTTCTGGGGCGACCTGTCCAAGAAGGGGCTGGTCGGCAAGGAGGACCAGTTCACCACCGACTACATCGCCGGCATGGTGAACGGCAAGTACGCCACCTACGTCTCGGCCGCCTGGGCGCCCGGCTACCTGACCGGCGCCGGCGTCGGCAGCGGCAAGGAGAAGGGCACGTTCGCCACGGCACCGCTGCCGCAGTGGGACCCGGCCGGCCCGGTCGAGGTGAACTGGGGCGGCTCCACCTTCGCGGTGACCAGCCAGGCGACCGACAAGGCCGCCGCGGCCAAGGTCGCGATGGGCCTGTACGCCGACGAGCCGTCGCTGACGGACGGCTGGAAGACGCAGACCATCTTCCCGCTCAACTCCGGCGTGCTGACCTCCGAGGAGTTCGTCAACAACAAGAGCGAGTTCTTCAACGGCCAGACGGCCAACAAGGACGTGTACATCCCGGCCGCCAACGCCTACAAGGGCGCGGTGTACAGCCCCTTCACCGTCTACTACTACGCACAGCTTCAGGCGCAGATCGCGAAGATCAACGAGGGCAGGACCACCGGCGCGCAGGCCGCGACCGACCTGCACAACGAGATCGTCAAGTACGCCAGGACCCAGGGCTTCACCGTGCACTGATCCGCCCGGGGCGGCCGCTGCCGAAAAGACGGCGGCCGCCCGCTCCCACCCCGCCTGAAGGGAGACGTGCCGTGGCCGGCACCGTCGACACCGAGCCGCGCGCGCGACGCGCCGGCGCATCCGATCCACCGGGCAGGACGCCGGTCCGCCGCCGGTCCCACCGGCGCGGCGCCCTGGGCTGGCTCTTCATCCTCCCGTTCCTCGTGGTGTTCGCGGCCTTCCTGGTGGCGCCCCTGGCGTACGCGGGCTACCTCAGCCTCTACAGCAAGGGACTGGCGACGGGCACCACGTTCGCCGGCATCGACAACTACACCCGCGCCTTCAACGACCCGTCGTTCCGCAAGGGACTGTGGCTGGTGGTGCGGTTCAGCCTCGTGGTGATCCCGCTGCAGATGGTCGTGGCGCTGGTCGCGGCGCTGGTGCTGGACGAGGTCACCGGTCGCCTCGCGCGCTTCTCGCGGCTGGTCATCTTCCTGCCGTACGCGATCCCGGCGGTGCTCGGCGCGCTGATGTGGGGTTTCCTCTACAGCCCCAGCTTCGGGCCGATGGAGCAGATCGCCTCGGCGTTCGATGTGCAGGCGCCGTTCCTGCTCAGCCGGGGCAACATCTTCTACGGCCTGCTCAACGTGGTCACCTGGCAGTGGGCCGGCTACTACATGATCATCATCTACGCGGCGCTGCGCAGCGTCGACTCCACGATCTACGAGGCGGCGCGGATGGACGGCGCCACCGCACGCCAGATCGCGTTCCGGATCAAGGTGCCGCTGGTCTCCTCGGCGCTCATCCTCATCCTGATCTTCTCGCTGATCGGCACCCTGCAGTTCTTCACCGAGCCGCAGATCCTCGGCCCGATCGCCAACGGCACCGTCACGCCGGACTTCACGCCGAACATCTACGCGTTCAATCTGGCGTTCAGCTATGCCCAGTTCAACTACGCCTCGGCGATCTCCTTCTCGCTGGGCCTCGTGGTCTTCGTGACGGTCGCGATCTTCATGGTCATCACCCGGAAGAAGGGGAGCATCCTCACGTGAGCGACGCGCGGCGCCGGCCCCGCCACATCTGGGCGAAACTCCTGCTGCTGGCCATGGTCTGCTATTTCCTGGTACCGGTCTGGTGGCTCGTGGTGGCCAGCACCAAGGACGCGCAGGGCCTGTTCTCCGGGTCCGGCGCCCTGTGGTTCTCCGGCTTCCACCTGTTCGGCAATCTCGGCGCCCTGTTCACCTTCAACAACGGCGAGTACCTGCGCTGGCTGGGCAACTCGGTGCTGTACGCGTTCGCCGGCGGCGTCGGCTGCACGGTCATTTCGGTGCTGGCCGGGTACGGGTTCGCCAAGTTCGACTTCCGCGGCCGCAACGTGGTCTTCGCGCTCGTACTCGGCTCGGTCATGGTGCCGCTGACGGCCCTGGTCATCCCGACCTTCGTGCTGATGAGCAACGCCGGGCTCACCGATACGATCTGGGCGGTGATCCTGCCGTCGCTGCTGAGCCCCTTCGCCGTCTACCTCATGCGGGTCTACGCGGCCGCGTCCGTGCCGGACGAGCTGCTGGACGCGGCCCGCATCGACGGCGCCGGCGAGTTCCGCACGTTCGTGCGGGTGGCGCTGCCGCTGATGCGCCCCGGTGTCGTCACCGTCCTGCTGCTGTCGGTGGTCGGCACCTGGAACAACTACTTCCTTCCGCTGACCATGCTGTCCAGCTCGAAGCTCTACCCACTCACCGTGGGCATCGGGCTGTGGTCGCAGCTCGCCAGCTCCAACAACGGTGGCGGCCAGTCGCTGTGGAACCTGATCATCATCGGCTCGCTGGTGTCGATCATCCCGCTGATCATCGCCTTCCTCACCCTGCAGAAGTACTGGCAGGGTGGGCTGGCGGTGGGCAGCCTCAAGTGACCCGCTCAAACCCAGGGAGATCCGTGTTTTCCGCTTCGTTCAGCCTGAACCCGGCCTTCACCATCGCGCCCGTTTCCCGGCGCACCTTCGGGTCCTTCGTCGAGCACATGGGCCGCTGCGTCTACACCGGCATCTACGAGCCGGGGCATCCCACCGCGGACTCCGACGGCTTCCGCCGGGACGTGCTCGACCTGGTCCGCGAGCTCGGCGTCTCCGTCGTCCGCTATCCCGGCGGCAACTTCGTCTCCGGCTACCGGTGGGAGGACGGGATCGGCCCGGTCGCCGACCGGCCGGTGCGCCGCGACCTGGCCTGGCACAGCCTGGAGACCAACGAGGTCGGCATCGACGAGTTCATGCGCTGGGCGGACAAGGCCGGCGTCGAGGTGATGTACGCCGTCAACCTGGGCACCCGCGGCGTGCAGGAGGCGCTCGACGTCCACGAGTACCTCAACCACCCCGACCGCACCCGCCTCGCCGAGCTGCGCCGGGCCAACGGCGCCGAGAAGCCGTACGGGGTGAAGATGTTCTGCCTCGGCAACGAGATGGACGGCCCCTGGCAGACCGGGCACAAGACCGCCCGGGAGTACGGCCGGCTGGCCGTGGAGACGGCGCGCGCGCTGCGGTCCGCCGAGCCGGGCCTGGAGCTGGTCGCCTGCGGCAGTTCCGGCTCCTCGATGCCGACCTTCGCCGCCTGGGAGTCGGAGGTGCTGGAGCTGACCTACGACGCGGTCGACTACATCTCCGCGCACGCCTACTACGAGCCCGTCGACGGCGACATGGCCAGCTTCCTGGCCTCCGCGGTGGACATGGACCACTTCGTGCACAGCGTGGTGTCCACCGCGGACAGCGTCGCCGCCCGGCTCAAGAGCAGGAAGCGGCTGAACATCTCCTTCGACGAGTGGAACGTCTGGTACCTGCGCGACTTCGAGGCCCGGCGGGACACCGGGTCCGCCGACTGGCAGGTGGCGCCGCGGGTCATCGAGGACTGCTACACCGTCGCCGACGCCGTGGTGGTCGGCGGCCTGCTGATCTCGCTGCTGCGCAACAGCGACCGGGTGACGGCGGCCTGCCAGGCCCAGCTCGTCAACGTGATCGCACCGATCCGCACCGAACCCGGCGGCCCCGCCTGGCGGCAGACCATCTTCCACCCGTTCGCCATCACGTCCCGGCTGGCGAGGGGCGAGGTGCTGCGCGTGGCGACGCGCTGCCCGACGTACGAGACGGCGCGCTTCGGCGCGGTCCCGGCGCTGGACGCGGTCGCCACGCACGACGCCGGCAGCGGTGACGTGACCGTCTTCGTGGTCAACCGCCACCAGTCGCAGCCGGCGGCGCTGACCGTTCCGGTGACGGGCTTCGGTGCCGGCCTGCGGGTGGCCGAGTCCTGGACGCTCGCCGACGACGACCTGCTGGCGGTGAACACCGAGCAGGCCCCGGATCGGGTGGTGGTGCGCCCGGCGGACGACGCCGAGGTCAGCGACGGCGTGCTGCGCGCGACGCTGCCGCCCGTGTCCTGGACCGCGATCCGGTTGAGCCCGGCCTGAGCTGATCTTCAAGCTGTCCGGCTGGTGGAGGACCGGTAAGAAGCCGGCGGTTCCGCACGTTTCCTGGTGACGCGTACCTTCCCCATGAAGGAGCAGAAGCCAGTGACAGCAACCGAACCCGACGCCCGAAGACGGTTCACCGCGATCTACGACGCGCACCACGCACAGGTGTACGCGTACGCGGTGAGCCGGGCCGGGCGTCAGCTCGCCGACGACATCGTCGCCGACACCTTCCTCGTGGCGTGGCGCAAGCTGCCCGCGGTGCCGGCGGAACCGCTGCCGTGGCTGCTGGGTGTCGCCCGCAACGCCCTCCGCGAGCGGTACCGCGCGGAGGTCAGGCAGGCCGGCCTCGCCGCCGGCCTGCGCGCCTGGGTCGAGGAGGCGGAGGCGGACGTCGCCGAGGGCGTGGCCGAGCGGGCGGCGGTCCTCCCCGCACTGACCTGGCTGAGCGAGGACGACCGCGAGCTGCTGACCCTGGTGACCGGAGCCTCGCGATCGTCCAGGATCTCGGCGCGGTCCCGGCCGGAGACGCCGACGAGGCCGCCTGGCGTGCGGACGGCTCGCCCGGCCGGTGGACGGAACCGGCGACGAAGGGATTCCCGGCGATCGTCCACGATTCCGCGCCCGGGCTGCGCGGCGTCCGGCCGATGAGGGGCGACAACTTCCTGCTCGGCGGCGTGCCGATCACCGCGGCCGAGCTCGCCGCCCTGCCGGGCGACCCGGCGGGCCTGAGGAGGTGGCTCGTGAAGCGTCTCAAGGACACCGGGAGCCAGGAGCCCCGCGACTACTCCCTGTTCTGGAACGGCCTGCACCTCGTGCGCGACCTGCCCGTGCCGCCGCGGGTGCGCGCCGCCGCGTACCGGATGTTCGCCGACATCGACGGCGTCACGTTCCTGGGCGGCGTCACCGACCAGCGGGGCCGGCCCGGCCTGGCGGTCGCGTACGCCCGCAAGGGCGACACCGGCGCCGTGTCGCAGACCCGGCTGATCGTGGACCCGAGGACCGGCCGGGCGCTGGCCCAGGAGTCCTGGAACCTCGGCGGGCCGGGATCCGCCGGCGACCCGGCGCGACTCGTCAGCTACGACCTGCTGGTCAGCGCCGAGTTCACCGACGACGCCCCGCCGACCCGCTGAGCGGCACCCGCATCGCCCGCCGTCTCCACCGGCGGCGGGCGCGAGTCTTCGGGGCAGGCCCGGACGGACACGGCCTCAGACGGGAAAGGCGCCGTCGATGATGCCGAGGCGGGACATGACGGCGGCCCGGCGGGTGCGGTTGACCGTGCGGACCCGGCGGGCCACGAAGAAGACGTCGAGCAGGGTCCAGATCCCCAGGCCGCCCAGCGTGAAGCACATGATGATCGAGCGGGTCGTGTCGCCGAGGTAGAAGCGATGGCCGCCGAAGATGCCGACCACGCACCACAGGGCGTAGGCGACGCGGACGTCCTTCTTCACGGAGGCGTAGTCGGCCTCGGCGCGCAGAACCTGGAGACGCTGCCATTCGGGAAGCAAGCTCGTGTCCATGGCGGCAATCATGCCCGAGACCGCTGGGTATACCACCGCGGTAGGCGGCTACCGCCGCGGTCGCCCACGGTCAGCCTGATCCTGTTCACCGGGCAGCAGCCGGAGGATCCGCGCTGCGCTACAGCCACGCGGTCGCGAGGTAGATCCGGTGGTCGCTGGCCGAGGTGTAGAGCGTGTCGCCCGTCTCGCCGGTGAAGTGCGGTGAGGTGAAGATGTAGTCGATCTTCCGGCCGCCGAACGCGTTGAACGTGATCTCGTTGTCGGCGTGGTCGGCGTCCGTGAAGTAGGTCTCGAGGCGGGCGACGCCGGGCTGGTCGAGGAAGGCGTTGTAGTCGCCCGCCGAGAGCACCGGCCCGCTCCTGGCGCGCAGCCAGTCGTACAGCGACTCGAGATCCTTTTCGTTGCCGCGCTCGATGCTGGTGGCGTTGTGGACGCTGGTGGCGAAGAGCCTGCGGCCCTTGACCTCGGCGTACATGCCGACCGCGTGACGGCCCGAGGGCAGGATCCTGACCCGCCTGGGTCCGATCCTGGACCCCTTCACGATCAGCGCGACGCCGAACCTCCTGCCGTGCCGGCCGTCGTGGTTGTCGCAGGCGCCGACGACCCTGGTGGTGCTGAAGGCCGTCGAGTAGCCCCTGGGCAGGCGATCCGCGATGTAGCGGTACTGGGAGTAGCACACCTCCTGCAGGGAGGCGACGTCGATGGACCGGCGCTTGATCTGCCTGAGCGTGTACGCGGCCGGCGCCATCGCGCCGTCGTTGCACATCACCCCGCAGAGGTTGAACGCCAGGGAACGGATCTGCACCATCGAGGACGCGTGGGCGGCCGTCGGTGCCGACACCACCGCGAACGCACAGAGCAGGACGAGCAGACGGCGCATGATTCGACCTTCCTCACTACGCATCTCGGGCCGGGCGGAGGCCGGCACACCGATGGTCCGCCGGATCGCGACGCGGGCGACGCACAGCGGCGCCTAAACCGCGCCGGCTACCGGGACGGACCGACCGTGGCGGTAGCGCGTGGCGGTTGCCCGGCGAGGCCGCCGAGGCCGCCGAGGATCGCCCCGACGGCACCGAAACCGGCGGTGAAGAACAGCCCGGGCCCGATCAGGGCGTGGTTGAGGTAGGCGCGCATCGAGGCGGCGCCGCTGTGCGCGAAACCGTCGATCTTCGCCTGCTGCCGGGCGACGACGTCGAGCCAGACGTTGTCGACGATCACGAAGGTGGCGATGATCAGGACACCGATCAGCACGCCGACGGTGAGCCCCGCCAGTGCCTGGCCGGCGCGGCCGGCGCCGTCGCGGGCGGCGAGCAGCCCGGCCAGGAACATCGCCGCGAGGACACACAGATAGGAAACGACGACGGCGACGCCGTCGTCGTCGGTCACCGGGGGCCGGACCACGTTGCCGAGCAGGATCTCGGCCGCCAGGCCCGCCCCGATGACGGCGGCGATGAGCCCGCCCCGCTTGATCGCCCTCCGGTCAGGTGTCCGCACGTCGCGCCTCCGCTGGAGAGATCCACCCGGATTCCCACAGGTCAGCCGGCCGATACCGGCACGGTACCGCCCGCGCCGGGCGCGGCGGTAGCACCGGATCGGGCGGCGGCGCGCGGATCGACGCCGCGCGGCATCGACGGCGGCACGGTCGTCGGCTACGTTGCCGAGTCCGGCTCGCCGGCGGCCACAGCCCGTCGAGGGCGCGATCCTCGTGCGGATGGCCGGAACGAGACGTGGGAGTTCTTCCAAACGCGACTTGGTCTTGGCAGCATCACTCGCGTCGGCGAACTGCGGAGAAGGCCACTTCGACGCTTCACACCCGGCGGAGGTAGGAACCACATGCTCAAAAACTTCTGGTACGCGGTGGAGTTCAGCGACCGGGTGACGACCAGGCCGGCCCCGATCACCGTGCTCGGCCAGCAACTGGCCCTGTACCGAACGCCGTCCGGGAAGATCGTCGCGCTGTCCGACCTGTGCGTGCACCGCGGCGCCGCACTGTCCGGCGGCCGGCTCAAGGACGACTGCATCGTCTGCCCCTACCACGGCTGGGAATACCGGCCGGACGGCCAGTGCGTGAAGATCCCCGCGCAACCCGACCGCGCTGTGCCCGCGAAGGCCCGCGTCGACTCCTACCCCACCCAGGAGCGGTACGGGTTCATCTGGGTCTACCTCGGCGACCTGCCCGAGGAGGAGCGGCCGCCCATGCCGGTGTGGCCCGAGTTCGACGACCTGGTCGAGAACGGCGGCCGGTTCCGCGCGGTCACCGGCGAGTTCCTGTGGAACGCCAACTACGAGCGGATCCTCGAGAACGGCTGCGACATCGCGCACGCGCCGTTCGTGCACGCCGGGTCGTTCGGCAATCCGGAGCGGCCCGAGGTCCCCGACTACGAACTCGAGCAGCCGGACGAGTGGTCGGCGTTCGCCACCGTCGACCTGTACCCGCCGGCACCGCGCGGCATCTGGGGCCGGTTCGCCCGGCTGCGCGGCCAGGACCTCAACAACCGGCCGCCGGTCACCACCACGGCCGGCTGGATGCTGCCGAACCTGATCAAGCTGCACGTGCGGCTGCCGATCGGCGACCTGGTCATCTACGACACGAACATCCCGATCGACGACACCCACACGCTGGTCAAGTGGGTCGCGCTGCGCTCGTTCTTCACCGGCGGGTGGGCCGACAGGAACGCCATCCAGCGCACCCTCAAGATCTTCTACCAGGACGCCGAGGTGGTCGACAAGGTCCGGCCCGAGCTGCTGCCCTTCGACCTCGGCGCCGAACTGCACATCCGCAGCGACCTCATCGCGGTGCAGTACCGGCGCCGCCGCCAGGAGCTCGCCGAGAAGGGCTGGCTGCTGTCCGCCGAGGACGTGATCACCGGTGACGTGCCCAGGAGGACCGCCACCGTGATCGCCTCGCCGGCCCGCCGGGAGAACCCCGAACTGGCCCGCGCCTGGGTGCACAAGGCCCGCGGCGAGCACCCGACCGTGGCCGCGTCCGAGCTGATGGGCACCGAGGAGGAGCCGAAATGACCCTGCCCGCCGATCTGGGCGTCGTGAGCGGACCGGTCGTGGTCGTCACGGGCGGCACCCGCGGCATCGGGCAGGGCCTGGTGCGCGCGTTCGCGGACCGCGGCGCGTCGGTGGCGTTCTGCGGGCGGTCGCCCGGGCAGGGGCCGCCGGGGACGCTGGGCGTGATCGCCGACGTCACCTCGCGCGACGACGTGCGCAAGCTGTGGGACGCGACGGTCGCGGAGTTCGGCCGGGTCGACATCTGGATCAACAATGCCGGGCTCTCCACCAGCCGCAAGCCGCTCTGGGAGCTGGAGGCCGCCGAGATCGATGCGGTGGTCGACGTGAACCTCCGCGGCACGCTGCAGGCCAGCGCCGTCGTCCTCGGCGCGATGCTGGCGCAGGGCCACGGGGCGCTCTGGAACATGGAGGGGCTCGGCTCGACCGGCCAGATCGTCGCGGGGCTCACCCCCTACGGCGCGACCAAGCGCGGCCTGACCTACGCGACGCTCGCGATGGCCAAGGAGCTGCGCGGCTCCCCCGTCAAGGTCGCGCTGCTCTCGCCGGGGATGGTGGTGACCGACCTGCTGACCCGGGACTACTCCCCCGCCGAGTTCGACAAGGCGAAGAAGATCTTCAACATCCTCGCCGACCGGGTCGAGACCGTCACGCCATGGCTCGCCGACCGGGTGCTCGCCGGGACGAAGAACGGCGGCCGGGTGGCGTGGCTGACCGGGCCCAAGGCCGCGTACCGCTTCGCCACGGCCGGATTCCGCAAGCGCGACCTGTTCGCCGGGGCCTGAGGTGGACTGCCCGATCTGACTCGCGCTCGAGCACCTCGTGCCCACGCTGCCGGCTCTCGCCGGGTTCGCCCTGCTCGGCCGGATAGCCCGGGCGCCAGCCCGCGAGTTCTAACTTGACTTATTTAAGTTACCAACCGAACATGTTGGGAGCGCTCCCATAGAGCGGCATCGATAAGGGAGGAGCTCCCAATGAAACACCGCGTTGCCCTCGTGGCGGCGGCCGCCACCGGCCTGCTCACCACGGGCGCGGTCGCAGCCGTGTCCACCGCATCGGCCGCGACGGCCGGCTGTTCGGCGACCTACACGGTCGTCAGTCAATGGCAGGGGGGATTCCAGGGCGGTGTCTCGTTCACCAACCTCGGCGATCCGCTGACCGCCTGGAAGCTGGAGTTCACCTTCCCCGACGCCGCCCAGAAGGTCAGTCAGGGCTGGAGCGCCACCTGGTCCCAGTCCGGCCCGGCGGTAACCGCGACCAACCTGAGCTGGAACAACAACGTCGCCACCAACGGCTCCGTCTCGCTGGGATTCGTCGGCAGCTGGGGCAGCAGCAACCCGAGCCCGGCGTCCTTCAAGGTCAACGGCGTCACCTGCACCGGCAGCCCGACCACCACACCGCCGACCACCACACCGCCGACCACGCCACCGACCACCCCGCCAACGACCCCACCGACGACCCCGCCGACCACCCCGCCTTCCGGCGGTTCGGCGCCCACGCTGAAGGTCTCCGGCAACAAGATCGTGACCGCCGCCGGGACGGCTTACCGCCTGCTGGGCGTCAACCGGGCCAGCGCCGAGTTCGCCTGCGTGCAGGGCAAGGGCGTCTTCGACGGCGCGCAGCCCGACCAGGCCTCGGTGGACGCGATGAAGACGTGGAACATCCACGTCGTCCGGATCCCCGTCAACGAGCAGTGCTGGCTGGGCACCAACGGCACGCCGAGCGGGGCCACCTACCAGCAGGCGGTCAAGGACTACGTCACCCTGCTGGTGGCCAACGGCATCAACCCGATCATCGACCTGCACTGGTCCTACGGCAGCTACAGCGGCGGGGGTAACGGCAACTGCACGGACGTCAACGCCACCTGCCAGAAGCCCATGCCGGACGCCCAGTACGCGCCCCAGTTCTGGACCGGCGTCGCCAACGCGTTCAAGGGCAACAACGCGGTCCTCTTCGACCTGTTCAACGAGCCGTGGCCGGACAACGCCGACAACTACGCCAGCGCCGCCAACGAATGGAAATGCTGGCGCGACGGCGGCACCTGCGGCGGCATCACCTACCAGGTCGCCGGCATGCAGAGCCTGGTCAACGCGGTCCGCGGCACCGGCGCCACCAACGTCATCCTGCTGGGCGGCCTCGCCTGGTCCAACGACCTGACCCAGTGGCTGACCTACAAGCCGACCGACTCCGCCGGCAATCTGGTGGCGGCCTGGCACGTCTACAACTTCAACTCCTGCGCCAACACCTCCTGCTGGAACAGCCAGATCGCCCCGGTGGCCGCGCAGGTGCCGGTCGTGGCCGGCGAGATCGGCCAGAACTCGTGCGCGCACGACTTCATCGACCAGGTGATGGCGTGGGCGGACAGCCACAACGTCGGCTACCTCGCCTGGACCTGGAACCCGTGGGGCTGCAGCGGCGGCAACGTGCTGATCCAGGACTACTCCGGCACGCCGACCGACAGCTACGGCTCCGGCTTCAAGGCACACCTGCTCACCGTCAACCCCTAACCCTCATCCGTACGGCCTCGGCCGGCTCGCGCGCCCACCCCCGCGCGGCCGGTCGAGCCCCATCCCCGCCCGCCACGCGCGACCACCTCGCGCGGCCCGCCGAGCTTCCGTCGCCGTTCGCCGCCGCGGCCTCGCCGTTCGATCAGCCATCAGGAGGCGACACCCATGTCGCGAAGGTTCCGCACCGTCCTGCTCGCCGCCGCAGTCACCGTCGCCGCCGCCGTGCCCGGGCTTGCCGCGGCCCTCCCCGCCCAGGCCGCCACGCCGGTGCGGATCATGCCGCTCGGCGACTCGATCACCGCCGGCCCCGGCTGCTGGCGTGCCAAGCTCTGGCACCGCCTGCAGACCAGCGGCTACACCAACATCGACTTCGTGGGCGGCCAGTCCGACGGCGGCGGCTGCAACCCCGGCTACTCCTACGACTTCGACCACGAGGGACACGGCGGTTTCTCGGCCACCGGCATCGCCGACAACGACCAGTTGCCGCCGTGGCTGGCCGCGGCCAGGCCGGACGTGGTGATGATGCACCTCGGCACCAACGACATGTGGGGCGGCTACATCCCGCTGCAGGACAAGCTGAACGCGTTCACCAAGCTGGTCGGCCAGATGCGGGCCAACAACCCGAACATGAAGATCATCGTGGCGCAGATCATCCCGATGAGCACGGCCGCCTGCGCCACCTGCCCGGCCGACGTGGCGGCGCTCGACCAGGCGATCCCGGGCTGGGCCGCCGGACTCACCACGGCGCAGTCGCCGATCACCGTGGCCGACCTGTGGACCGGCTACGACGCGGTCGCCGACAACGTCGACGGCACCCACCCGAACGACACCGGCTTCCAGAAGATGGCCGACGCCTGGTATCCCGCCGTAACCAGGGTCCTCGGCGGCGGCACAACCCCGCCCACCACGATCCCCACCACGACCCCCACCACCGCTGCGACCACCCCGCCCACGACGCAGCCGACGACCCCGCCGACGACCGCGCCGGCCGGCGGCTGCACCGCGACGTACAAGGTGGTGTCGCAGTGGGCCGACGGCTTCCAGGGTGAGGTGACGATCCGCAACGGTTCGGCCGCGACGAGCGCCGGGTGGGCGGCGAGCTTCGGCTTCGCCGACGGACAGCGCCTCACCCAGTCCTGGAACGCCACCGTCACGCAGTCGGCAACCGCGGTGAGCGCCCGGAACCTGAGCTGGAACGGCGCTCTACCGGCCGGCGCCACGGCCACCTTCGGCTTCCTGGCGTCCTGGAACGGCAGGAACACCACCCCGGCAGTGAACTGCACCCTCTCCTGAGCAGAGGCGAACAAGGGTGCGCTCGACTCCCGCTCCGTTGGAGCGGCGCACCCGAAGGTCGTCCGGTCAGCGTGGAGCCCGAACTCCCCGCACCACCGGCAGCCCGCCAGCCGTGCCCGGCGAACAATGGTGGCCTCCGGCGTCCCGTCCCGCCTTGTTCGGCGGCGGAGGGCCGATCTGGGCGACCATGTACCCCCAAGGTCTCGAAGGACGGGGGCGACGTGAACCCATTGGAGCAGCTGACGCTCGATGAGCTGCGCGAACGTACGAGCATGAAGTGGCGGTCGCATCCGGGGGACGTGCTGCCGATGTGGGTCGCCGAGATGGACGTGCCGCTCGCCGAGCCCATCGCGCGCGTCCTCACCGGCGCGATCGCCCGAGGAGACACCGGCTACCCCTTCGGCCGGGAGTACGCGCAGGCGCTCGCCGGCTTCGCCGCCCGCCGGTGGGGCTGGGCGGGCCTGGACCCCGCGCGGACGGCGATCGCCGCCGACGTCATGCTCGGCATCGTGGAGGTGCTGCGGCTGATCACCGGCCGGGGCGACACCGTGGTGGTCAACGCGCCGGTCTATCCGCCGTTCTTCGCGTTCGTGGAGCACGACGGCCGGCGCGTGACTCAGGCCCGCCTCGACGAGCGGGGCCGCCTCGACCTCGGCAGCCTGGCGGAGGCGTTCGCGGTGGCCCGGGAACAGGGCGCCCGGCCGGCCTATCTGCTGTGCAACCCGCACAACCCGACCGGCGTCGTGCATAGCCGCGCCGAGCTGGAGGCGGTGGCCGCGCTTGCCGCGGAGCACGGTGTGCGGGTCGTCGCCGACGAGATCCACGCGCCGCTCGTGCTTCCGGGCGCGGAGTTCACCCCGTACCTGAGTGTGCGCGGAGCCGAGGACGCGTTCGCCGTGACCTCGGCGTCGAAGGCGTGGAATCTCGCCGGCCTCAAGGCCGCCGTCATCATCGCCGGGCCGGCCGCCGGCGCGGACCTGCAGCGGCTGCCGGAGGAGGTCAGTCACGGCCCCAGCCACCTCGGCATCCTCGCGCACACCGCCGCCCTCAACGACGGCGAACCCTGGCTGGACGGGTTGCTCGGCGGGCTCGCCGCCAACCGTGACCTGCTGGGCCGGCTGCTGGCGGAGCAGGCGCCCGAGATCGGCTATCTGCGGCCCGAGGCCACCTACCTCGCGTGGCTCGACTGCCGGTCATTGGGCCTGCACGACCCGACTGCCGACGGCGCACCGGGCGTGGTGTCGGAGCTTGCCGGCCCGGCCCGGTTCTTCCTGGACCAGGCCCGCGTCGCGCTCAGTTCCGGGCACGTGTTCGGCGCCGGCGGTGCCGGACACGTGCGGCTCAACTACGCGTGCTCGCAGGCGACCCTTGCCGAGGCGGTCGGCCGGATGGCCGAGGCCCTGCGGGACTCCCGCTGATCGCACGGTCCGGGCGACGCCGCCCTCGCCGCCGCTCACCCCACGGTGAACCCCGACGTGTAAGGCTCACGGATCGGCACGCCGCCCGGCCCGGTGCTGCTCACCTGCGCCACCGTGAGCGTGTAGGCACCGGGCGCCAGCGCCGCCGCCGGCGTCCACACCAGCGTGCCCGGCGTCGTCTCGGCGGTGCTGCCCGGCACCGCGCCGCCCGGCCCGGTGACGCTCACCGAGCCGGCGTAGTCGGCGCCGGTGGGCTGGATGTCGCGCTGGAACACGATGGTCGCCGCAGTCGCCGTCGCGGTGGCGGACACCACCAGCGGGTCACGCCAGTATTGAATCGCCAGGTGGGTGTCCGGCACGCCGGGCTCGTCCCAGGCGGTGGAGGTGTCGTCGACCAGCATGGTCCGGGTGATGCCGCCGTCCACCGTGACGTCGCGGTTGTTGGTGCCGGTGATCGAGCCCCACTCCTCGACCGTCTCCCAGGTGCCGCGGGTGTACTTGTACTGGATGTCGGTGCCGTCCAGCACGGTGATGGTGGCCTCCCAGATCCCGTCGCCGCGGTCGGTCATCGCCTGCTTGCCGGGATCCCACGGCCCCAGCTGGTCGATGTTGCCGGGCAGGTAGAGCGTCGCGCCGGCCGGCGTGCCCGCCGGGGCGCGCACCCGGAACGTGACGTCGACCGGCCGGATCGGGACGCTCAGCGAGGCGGGCAGGCTCACCGCGCCGCCGTCGGGATTCCGGTACGCCAGATTCGCCACGACGTTCGCGGTACGCGGCGACGGGCCGGCCGGCGTGACGTCGTACGTGACGGTGAACGTGCCGCCCGCCGCGAGCGACGCCGCGGTGGCCGGCGTCCGCGGGGTGACGACCCAGCCCGCCGGCGCGTTCACCGTCGCCGACAGCGCCCGGATCGTGCCCGGGCCGGCGTTGCGCGCGGTCGTCACCAGGCGGCTGGTCGCGCCGGATTGCAGCCCGTCCGGGGCGGTGAAGGTCAGCTCGACGGCCGGCCGCTGCGCCACGGTGAGCGGATCGCCGTCGTGCGTGACGGTCACCGCCCGGGTGCCCGCGACGGCCGGCGTCTCCACGGTGAGCAGGTGCCTCCCGCTGTCGTACGCGAACGCCGCCGGACGCCCGGCGACCGTGACCACGTGCGGGCGGGACACCCCGGCGAACTCGACCGTGTACCGGCGCGACGACGGTGCGCCCGGGTAGCCGCCGGCGACCGGGCCGACGGACAGCGCCGAGCGCCGGCCCTCGTGGTACCGCACCGGGATCCGGGCGTACCGGCCGACGCGGTAGCCGAGGCCGTCGCCGGCGTCGTCGTACACCGTGGTGGCGCCCGACGCGTGCGGGTAGACGGTGAGCCGGAGCCGGTCGCGCGCCTGCGCGGCGACGTTGGCCGCCAGGTGGGAGCGGGCCACAATGCCGCCGGCCCGGGCGTACACCGGCAGGTGGTCCGGCGTCGCCGCGACCGTGCGGGTGGCCGGGCCGCGGAACGTCTCACCGGTGAAGAAGTCGGTCCAGGTTCCCGGCGGGAACCACACCGGCGCCGTCGTGCTCAGGCCCGGCTCGGTCACCGGCGCGACCAGCAGCGAATCGCCGAGCAGGTACTGGGTGTCGTGCCGGTACGCCTCGTCGAGCTCGGGCCAGTCGAGGTACAGCGCCCGGGCCATCGGCAGCCCGGTGTCGTAGGTCTGCCGCGCCGCCGTGTACAGGTACGGCACCAGCGACTCGCGCAGGCGCAGGTAGTCGGCGGCCGGCTTGCCGACGGTGTCGGCGTACTCCCACGGCAGCCGGTCGCCGTGGTCGGAGTGCAGCCGCAGGATCGGCTGGAACGCACCGAGCTGCACCCACCGCAGGTAGAGGTCGTCGGGCAGGTGCTTGCCGGCGAAGCTGCCGATGTCGTGGCTGACGTACGACACCCCGATGCTCGCCTCGGCGGGCGTCATCGCCGCGGCGAACCGCAGGGTCTCCCAGTCCGGCCGGGTGTCCCCGGTGAAGTGCACCGTGCTGCGGTGCTCGGCCCACGGCCCGGACGGGCCGGGCGTCGTATACGCCGGGAACGACGCCCCGATCCGCGACAGCGAGAAGCCGCGCTGCCCGCGGGCCTCCCCGTTTCGGCGGTACAGCTCGTTGATCCAGCTGTCGGCGGTGACGCCGGGGGTGGTGGCGACGCTGTCGTCGCAGCAGTAGTCCAGCCACCACTGCCGCACGCCCTGGTCCTCGAACGGCCGGTGCAGTCCGGCGTACGCGGCGGCCTGGTCGCGGTCGGTCCAGTCGAAGCGGTAGGGGTTCGGCGCGAAGCTGCTGGTCGCCGGGGTGAGCTTGCCCTTCGCGGTGGCCTGCGCCTGCGCGAAGCGCGGATCGTCGCCGGAGATCGCGGCGTGCACGTTGAGCGTCGCGGCGATGCCCTGGCGGTTCAGGCCGTCGAGGAAGGATTCCGGATCCGGGAACAGCGCGGGGTTCCAGTTCCAGCCGGCCCACTGGTTCGGCGCCTTCCAGTCGGTGTCGATCACCAGCGAGTCGAGCGGGACGCCATGCTCGCGGAAGGCGGGCAGCAGCCGCTGTTCGTAGTCCGCCGAGCTGTACGCCTGGTACTTGGAGAACCAGGTGCCGAAGGCCCACTTCGGCGGCAGCAGCGACGGCCCGGTGAGCGTGCTCAGGTCGGCCAGCCCGCGCCGGTAGTCGTGGCCGTACCCGAACAGGTAGCCGTCCTGGTAGGCGTCGGTGCGCGCCGGGCGCGCCGCGACCCAGTCGTCGCCGGACCGCAGCGCGGTGCGGGTGTCGTCGAGCAGGTACCAGCCGCCGCGGTTGAGCATGCCCGGGTGCAGGTCGATCTGGCCGGCCGGGCCGGCCTGCCCCGCGTAGTAGTCCAGGCCGCGGTACCAGCCGCCGAGCGCGTCGTCCCGCGGCGGCGACCCGAACTCCGGGTGCACGCTTGTCGCCCGGCCGCCGACGCGCAGCTCCAGGGTGGTGTTCGCGGGCGACACCGGCCCGCCGCCCAGCCGGTAGCGCAACGTCACCGCGCTGGTGCGGACCCGCAACTCACCGTTGCTGGTCGAGGCGGTGAACCAGGTTCGCCCGGGATGGCGGTCGACGGCGTTGAAGGTCGGCCGGTTCTCGAACGCGTCGTCCGCGGCGTACTCCAGGCGCAGCAGCGTGGCGGTGAGCACCTGCACCCGCAGGTGGCCCGCCCGGATGCTCTGCCCCCGGATGTCCGGCGCCCGCGGCGCGGCGAGGGCCGCGCCGGGCGTCCCGGTCAGGAGCAGAAGGAAGGAGAACAGGCCCGCCAAGCGAGCGCCACCGACATGCCTCGACACGACGACCCCCTGGTCGTGTAACGCGGACGTCACAGATTGCAGCGAGCCTCACTCCGCCGAACCCCCCGTGTCAATAGGCGGATGTCGATTCGGGTGATTTCAGTCGGTTGCATACTCCGGGCGCCCGGCCGGCCGGTAGACCTGCAGCGTCACCCCGTTGGGGAAGGGCCGCGACTCGAGCAGGTCGAGCGCGAGGTCCGGGCCGGCCTCGGGGAACAGCCGCAGGCCCTGGCCGACCACCACCGGGTAGAGAAGCAGGTTCATCTCGTCCACGAGATCGTTCTCCAGCAGCCGGCGGATCAGCGTGCCGCTGCCGTGCACCTGCAGTTCACCGCCCGGCTTGGCCTTCAGCTCGCCGATGGCCGCCGCGAGGTCGCCGCCGAGCACGGTCGTGTCCGCCCAGCCCGGTTCGGTGAGCGTGTGCGACGCGACGTACTTGGGCCTGCCGTTCAGGGCGTCCGCGATGGGACCGCTGCCCGGCTCCAGCTTGCCCCAGTAGCCGGCGAAGAGGTCATAGGTCCGCCGGCCGAACAGGAACGCGTCGGCGCGCTGGTAGGTCTCGTTGATCCAGTTCAGGGCCACGTCGTTGCGCAGCCTGGGCTGCCTGGCCCAGCCACCGCGCTCGAATCCGCCGCTGCGGTTCTCGTTTCTCCCGCCGTTGCCCTGCACCACACCGTCGAGGGTGATCTGCGTGGTGGTCGTCAGCTTCATGATCGGAGTTCCCTTCTCGGCGAGCCGCCCCTGCCGGGCGGCCACTCACCCCTGCAACGAACACCCCTGCCCCGATCCGACACCGCCGCACGGATTTCGTCCGGGATTTTCTAGTACGCCCGCAGCGCGACGGTCGGTAGCACAGTGTTATAAAGCGGCCCATGCGCATCGTGTTCGTCGCCGCTCCGCTGCAAGGCCATGTCCTGCCGCTGATCCCGCTCGCCGCGGCCTGCCGCGACGCGGGACACGACGTGATCGTCGCCAGCGGCGGGTTCCCGCCCGACGTGCTCGGCCTGCGCACCGCCGACATCGGCGCCTCCTTCAGCCTGCCGCGGAGCGCGATCCGGGTGGCGCTGCGCCATCCGGGCATCGCCCGCGCCGAGATGCGCGGCACCCCAGGCCACGCCATGATCGGCGAGCTCTTCGGCCGCGCCAACCTGGCCCTGGTCGGCCCGCTGCTGGAGCTGGCCGAGCGGGAACGTCCCGACCTGATCGTCTACGAGCCGCTGGGCGAGGCCGGCGCCATCGTGGCCGGGCGGCTGTCCATCCCCTCGGTGCTCCAGGAGAACACCCTGTGGCCGGCCGCCGACCTCTTCCGGGCGGTGACGACCAGCTCGGTCCTGGCCCGGCAGCACATCCCCGGCCCCGGGCTGACCATCGCGGTCACGCCGCCGAGCCTGCGCGACGCGCCTGCCGGGGAGGCGATCGCGATGCGACCGGTCCCGTTCTCCGGCGGCGGCTCGGTCCCGGACTGGCTGCTCGCCCCCGGCGACCGGCCCCGCGTCCTGGTCAGCCGCAGCACCCTCAAGGGCCCGAACGACGGCAACCCCGGCCCCGCCGTCATCGCCGCGGCCGCGCGGGTCGACGCCGAGTTCGTCCTGGTCCGCCCGGCGAGCACCCGCGGCCTGCCGGCCAACGTGCGCGCGGTCGACCGGGTGCCCCTGAACGAGGTGCTTCCGTACGCCGCGGCCTTCATCCACCACTCCGGCGCGGGCAGCGTGCTGGGCGGGCTGGCCGCGGGCCTGCCCCAGCTGACCACTCCCGGAGCGGGCGACCGCAGGCACAACGCCGAGCTGCTGGCGCGGCGCGGGCCTGGCCGTCGAGGCGAAGGCCATCGGCGCGGCCGACCTGATCCGGCTGCTGACCGACGACGCGCTGCGGGTCGCGGCCCGGGAGGTCGCGGCGGAGATCGCCGCGATGCCCGAGCCGGCCACGGTGGTGCCGTCCCTGGAGAAGCTGGTCAACGCAGCGCGATGACCGCGCGCAACTGCTCGGCGGTGAGCGAGCCCGCGGCGACCACCCGGATGCCGCTCACCGCGACACCGTTCTCGTGCGCCACGGTGACGATCTCGTCGTTGGCCGCGGGCCGCGGGCCGAACGCCCACAGGTCGCCGCTGAGGTCCAGGGCGTTGACGATCACCTGGGCGGCGTCGGGGCGCGGGGCGTCGCGCAGCGCGTCGAGCACGGTCGCCGGGTATCCGACGGCGGTGATGCCCCATGCCCGGACCAGGCCCTCGTCGCGCAGCCGCCCGAACTCGGCGGCCACCTCGCCCCGGTAGTTCTCCCAGCCGAGGTTGTCCGGCGGGTCGGGCGCCGCCGGGTCCCGCGGGCGCAGGTGGGTGTGCAGCTGGGCGCCGCGTCGATCATGGTGATGCCGGCGTCCAGGGCGGCGTGCACGGTGGCGATCGCCTCCGCCCGGTCGGGGCCACCCCAGACCCCGCCGATGCCGCCACCACCGAGGGTCAGCGCGCTGATCCGGCCCAGTCGTCCGAAATTCCTGGTCTGCATGAGATCGACGCTAGGACCTGGAGCGCGCTCAAGGTCAAGCCCTCGTGGCGGCCCGACCGGCCCGTGAGAGAATTCCGGCCATGGGAAATCAGGGCACGACCGGCAACCTCGACTCGCGGGTCTCCCTCGCCCAGGACAAGAAGACCGGCCCCGCGGTGCTCTTCGGGCTCTCCTCCGACCCGTCCGCCCAGGTTCGCGCGGCGGTCGCGGCCCGTCCGGACGCCCCGGCGGAGGCGCTGCGCCCCCTGGCCCGGGACCGGGACCGCACGGTCCGGCAGGCGGTCGCGAGGAACCCCGCCGCCTCACAGGGAAACCTGCTGCGCCTCGTCGGCGACGCGGACCGCAAGGTGCGCTGGGCGGTCGCGGCCAACCCGTCATGCGATGCGCGGATACGCCAGCTCATGGCGAAGGCGCAGGACAAGGAGCTGCGCGGCCTGGTCGCGGAGATGGAGGCGCTCGAGCCCGAGCTCGCCGCGCTCCTCGTCGGCGACGTCTCTCCCGAGGTCCGCGAGCGGCTCGCCCGGCACACGTACGACCCGGAGGTCCTCGCCGCGCTGCTCCCGGACCGCACCGTGCGGGTGCGCAAGGGCATCGCCGCCAACGAACAGACCACCGCCGAGCAGCGGCACATCCTGGCCAACGACTCCTCGCCCGACGTCCGCGCCGCGCTGGTGCGGGCGGTCGAGCTGGACGAGGCCGACCTGCGGGCCCTGCTGAACGACCGGTCCGCCGACGTGCGGCGCGCGATGGCCACCTCCGCCGTCATCCCGTCGCACATCCGGCAGGCGCTGCAGGACGACCCCGACGAGACGGTGGCGGACGAGGCCCGCCGCTACCGCGGCCCGCAGATCGCCGACAGGCCGGCGGCGACTCCCCGCGCCGGGCACCGCCGCACCCTCGGCAAGCGCTTCCCGGGCAAGACCGCCCGCTAGCGTCCGGTTGGGGTTGCCGCCGAGCGGGTAGTGGCAGCCCGTGGGCGGCGAGGGCAAGAGCGGGAGTACCCGCACGGTGGTGGTCGCCGTGGTGGTCAATCTGGTCATCGCGGTGGCGAAGACGTTCGCGGCGCTGCTGACCGGGTCGGCGTCGATGTGGGCGGAGGCGGCTCACTCCGTCGCCGACACCGGCAACGAGGTGCTGCTCTTCGTCGGCCTGCGCCGGTCGACCCGGCCGCCGGACGCCGCGCGCCCGTTCGGGTACGGCCAGGAGCGGTTCTTCTGGGCCTTCCTCGCGGCGCTGGGCATCTTCCTCGTCGGCGGCGTCCTGTCGATAGGCGAAGGCATCCGCAGCATGCTGCTGCCGGAGCCGCTGGACTCGCTGTGGATCGGCGTCGGGGTGCTGGTCGTCGCGGCGGTCTTCGAGGGATACTCCTGGCACACCGCCCGGCGGCAACTCCGCGGCGAGGCCCGCGATCGGGACCGTTCGATGGTCGAGCACCTGGCCCGCGCCTCCGACCCGAGCGCCACAACCGTGTTCCTCGAGGACACCGCCGCGCTGATCGGCCTGGCGGTGGCGCTGGCCGCCCTGCTGCTGCACGCGCTCACCGGCTGGGCCGGCTGGGACGCCATCGGCAGCGTCGTGATCGGGATCCTGCTGATCGCGGTGGCGGCGCTGCTGGCCCGCCGCTGCAAATCCCTGCTGCTCGAGGAGTCCGCGCCGCCGGACGTGCTGGAACCCATCCGCGACCGGGTGACCCGGGCCGACTGGGTGGGAGAGCTCACCGAGATCCACGCCGTCTATGTCGGGCCCTCCGACCTGCTGATCAACCTGTGGATCACTCCGTCCCCGGCGGAACGCGACCGCACGGCGGGCGAACTGGTCGAGCAGGTCGGCCGGCTGCGCGGCGACCTGATGGCCGACCCGGCCGTCGCCCAGGTGACGATCACCCTCACCCAGGACTGACCCGCCGGTCACCGGGAACCACCCGGACGTGGCGGTCGCCGGTTCGCCGCGGGCGGGCCTCGTCCGTATAGTCGGCGCGGTGGCAGATGGCAGCGACGGCCCGAAGGAAGCCTGCGGCGTTTTCGGGGTCCGCGACCCGCAACAACCCGCAGCACACCTGACCTATCTCGGACTGTTCGCGCTGCAGCACCGCGGCCAGGAGTCCGCCGGCATCGCGGTCAGCGACGGCACCAAGATCATGATCGACAAGGACATGGGTCTGGTCTCCACCATCTTCGACGAGCACCGGCTGCAGGCCCTGCCCGGCACGATGGCCATCGGGCACACCCGCTACGCCACCACCGGCGCCAGCGCCTGGTGCAACGCCCAGCCCGTCGCCCGCCACGCCGGCGACGTGTTCTTCGCCCTCGGCCACAACGGCAACCTCGTCAACACCACCGAACTCGCCGCCGGCCGGCACGACGCCGACATCGGCAGTGACAGCGACGTCGTCGCCGCGCTGCTCGCCGACGCCCTGGCCGGCGACGCCGACGGCGACCTGATCGCGGCGCTGACCGCCGTGCTGCCACGGCTGCGGGGCGCGTACTCCTTCGTGGTCATGGACGAGACCCGGCTCATCGGCGCCCGCGACCCGCACGGCTTCCGGCCCCTGTTCCTCGGCCGATGCGAGACCGGCGGCTGGGTCCTCGCCTCCGAGACCCCGGCCCTCGACGTCGTCGGCGCCCGCGTCGTCCGCGAGATCGACCCGGGCGAGGTCGTCGTCATCGACGACGACGGCGTGCACAGCATCCAGTTCGCCCCGCCGCAACGCCGGGCACTGTGCTCATTCGAGTTCGTCTACATCGCCCGCCCGGACGGCAGGCTCGCGGGCATCGGCGTGCACGCCGCCCGCCGCCGGATGGGCCGGGCCCTGGCCCGGCAGTCGCCCGTCGACGCCGACATGGTCATGCCCATCCCCGACTCGTCGATCCCCGGCGCCCAGGGATACGCCGCCGAGTCCGGCATCGAGTACGGCGACGGCCTCATCAAGAACCGCTACATCGGCCGCACGTTCATCGCGCCGACCCAGCAGTTGCGCGACAACGCCGTGCGCATCAAGTTCAACGCGATCGACGACAACGTCGCCGGCAAGAAACTCGTCGTCGTCGAGGACTCCATCGTCCGGGCCACCACCCTGCGCGCCACGATGCGGCTGCTCCGCGACGCCGGCGCGGCCGAGATCCACCTGCGGGTGCTGTCCGCCCCGTACCGGTGGTCCTGCTTCTACGGGCTGGACACCTCGGACCGCAGCAAGCTCATCGCCTCCACCATGTCCGTCGAGCAGATCTGCGAGCACCTCGGCGCGGACTCCCTCGCCTATCTCGAACTCGACCAGATGCTCACCGCGATCTCGCCGGAGCCGGGCGGGTTCTGCACCGCCTGCATGACCGGCGACTACCCCGTACCGATCCCCGGAATGTCCACCACCTGACCGAAAACCCGGATGGAGCAGGGATGGCTGCGAGCAGGACTACGATGACCGGGCTCGAGTCGCTGCGCGCCCTGACCGGATCGGGCGATCGCCCGCCGCACCTCGGCGACCTGTTCGGGATGGAGGTCGTCTCGATCGAGCACGGGTCGGTGGTCTTCGCGATCCGGCCGCAGCCCCGGTTCGCCAACTTCAGCGGCACGCTGCACGGCGGCGCCTACGCGATCCTGCTGGACTCGGCGATGGGCTGCGCGGTGCACAGCGCGCTGGCGGCCGGGTTGCGCTGCACGGCCATCGAGCTGAAGGTCAACTTCATCAGATCGGTCGCCCTCGACGGCGGCCGCCTGCTGGCCTCCGGCAAGGTGATCCACCTCGGCCGCCGGACCGCGACCGCGGAGGGGTCCATCAACGACGAGAGCGGCCGGCTCGTGGCACACGGCTCGAGCACCTGCCTCATCCTCCCCGCGGACGAACAGACAGCCGTCCCCCGGTGAGATCAGCGACGATGACGTGATGATCCATACGCGGACTTGACCTCACTGCTCGCCTCGTCGCTCTTCGTCGACGCGGACGGCGACCTGATCCGGCATTACTCGCAATGGCGGGGCGCGGCATCCGACGAACGCGGCCTCGTAGAGGCGGCGGTGCCGGGCATCGAGCTTCGCGACCATGCCGAGTACCACCTCTACCGCGGCAGCCGATCCGACGCGGGCCGGGTGCCGGGCGCCATGGTCGCGGTCCGGGTCGACGCCGAGGGTGCGGATCTGGCTCGGACCTGGGTGGACGCCGTGTTCGAGGCGCTCGCGCGGGACGAGAACCTGCCGGCGGGTGGCATCGGTGGCTTCTTCCATCTCAGCACCGACGGCCGGCACGTCCTCAACTACGCGGAGTGGGAGACTGCCGAGGACCACCGCCGCGCGCTCGCGGCGCACGGCGGGGGTGTCTCCCAGGGTCCGTTGTGGGACAGGGTCCGGTACATGCCCGGGGTACGCCCGGTAAGCGTCACGCGCTTCCACCTGCACCACACGCTCACCGCATAGCGCCGATGGAAGCGGGGTGATTTACCCGGTTGATCTAGAATGGGGAATGCCATTCACCGCAGTCCATCCGGCCGCCGTGCTGCCGATCGTCCGTTACGGACTGCCCGGTTCTGCTCTCGTGATCGGCTCCATCACGCCCGATCTGCCGATGATTCTGCCGGTGCCGACGGTGGTCCATTTCGCACACACGCCGTCGGGGCTCGTCACCGTCGACCTGGTGATGGGCATGATCGCCTTCGTCCTGTGGCAGGTGCTGTTCGGCCCGGCCGTGCTCGCGCTCGCGCCGCGCGCCTTGTCCGGCCGCGTTCCGGCCGGACTTCCTAAGGGGCTCGCGTTCCACCGCGCGACCGGGGTGCGTATCGCCCTGGTGCTTGCCGGGGTCCTGATCGGTGCCGCGACCCACATCGTCTGGGACGCCTTCACCCACGACTGGATGTGGGGGCCGGAACTGCTCCCGTGGCTGGCGTCTCGGCACGGCTCGATGATGGGATGGCAGTGGATACAGCACATCAGCGACTTCGCCGGGGGCGCGATCGTCGTGGCGTGGGTCGCCGTCTGGTGGCGGGGCACTCCCCGGCGTACGGAAGACGAGGCGCTGCCGCGGCGGATCCGGGTGCTGGCGTGGCTGGCGGTCCTGGTTCCGGCGACCGCCGGCTTCCTGTACGGGCTGCTCACCGCCTCCTGGTTCGTCGCGTTCTCCCGGGGCGCCGGGCTGGGCGCGGTGTGCCTCGTCGCCGTCAGCGTGACCTGGTGGGTACGCACCCGGCGATGAGCCGGTCGGGCGAGGACGTCACATGCCGAACCGCGCCTGGCGCACGGCGCTGATGGCGGCGTCGGTCCCGGTCAGCTCGACCCGTGCGGCGTCCTGGCGGCCGAAGAGATGCAGCAGCAGCTCGCCCGGGGATCCGGAGAGACGGGCGGTCGGTTCTCCGCGCCGTACCGGATGGGTGTGTGTTGTTCCGGCCCACTGAAGCTCGAGTCCCGCGCCGCGCAGCCGGCGGGTGAGGAACCGCGCGCTGCGGGTGACGTTGTGCCACAGCGCCTCGTCCATCGCGGGATCGAGGTTTCGCGGGCCGCGACCGTTGGCCCTGCGGACGTCCTCGTGGTGCACGAAGAATTCGTTGAGGCCGGGAAAGCGCCGCACCCAGCCGATCCGGAAGAAGCCACGCGAAGGCCCCGACCGCACGGTGGCGGTGAGCGCGGTGAAGTCCCGCTGCGCGAGCTGCCGTCGCCGTCGCTCGGCGAACCGGCCCCACGGGCCGGCCAGGACGAGGCCGGGTGCGGCGAGCGCATCGCGGTCGTGGAGCACCAGGTGCGCGGCCATGTCGCGGGTCGTCCAGGGTGCGAGCAGCGTCGGCGCCTCGGGGCCGAGCTCGTCGAGCAGGTCGCTGAGCAGCGCGCGCTCGACGTCGTCGAAGAACTCGGCCGGCATGCCGGCGCTCCCCTCGCTGTGTCGGCGAGGCCGGGCGGTGGGCCGTCGCCCACCGCCCGCCTGCTTCGATCCTTACCCGACCTGGTACGCCCTAAGCACCGTCACCTCGGCGGTGTTTCCCATTACGTCGGTGGCCTTGGCGCGCAGCGACACGAACCCGGTCCGCGGGTTGGTCACCCGCACCGTCCGCCGGTCGCCCGCTCCGCGCACCGGGGCCTTGTGCCACGTGCGCCCGCCGTCGGTCGAGAACTCGACGGTCAGCGCGCGGTTGCGCTTGGCCGCCGAATCTGCCGTCCGCTCCACCGTGACGGGGATGACGAACGCACGGCCCGCCGGCGCCACGTTGCTGCTGTTGACGCGCGGGCTGAATCGCACGGTCGACAGCGGCAGGCGCACCGGGGTCTCGCCGGCCGTTGCCGACCGGAACGTCCAGGCCGCGGAGATCGAGGTCGACAACCGGAACGGCGCACCGCGGGTGGCGGACTGTTCCAGCCGGTACCTGGCGCTGCCCGCCGGCACCTCGAACTCGGCGTAGCCGAGCGGCTGCTCGCCGATCAGCTTGCCGCCGGTGTAGAGCGCGGTCCGCGCCGTCACGGTGCGGGCGTCGCCCTGGTGCCCGAGGCCGTCGCCGAACAGCGGGACGCCGGACGCGATCAGATTCTCGACCCGCACCGCCACGGCGCCCTTGCCGGCGACCGAGGGGGCGAACACCGCACGGTTCCAGTCCTCCCGGTAGGTCCGGCCCGCCCGGTACCGCTTGTCGGGCGAGACCGCGATGCTGAGCAGCTCGGGGAAGCTCTCCGGGTCGCTCTGCACCTCCTGGTCGAACTCGCCCGACCAGGCGACCCCGCCGTCTGTGTTCACATATTCGGTGCGCCCCGACGGCAGCCGGAGCGGGATGCCGACGGTCCACACCCCGATGTCCGGTCCCAGCACGGCCCAGTTGAACTTGGCGCCGGTGGCGCCCTTGGCCTCCCGGGCGAAGCCGGACTTCACCGTGGCCAGCTCGCCCGTGCGGACGCGCTTGACGACGCCGTTGTAGAAGGCGCCCTTGTTCAGGTACGCGAGGTTGTAGGTGAACGGGGTGTCCCGGAAGGTCTCCCCCGCCGCGTCGAGCTTCGCGAAGGCCGCATTGACCGATCCGTAGAAGCCCGCCTGCCTGGTGCGCGGGCCGAGCTGCCCCACGAAGATGTCGTCGCCGGTGCCGGACACCGCGGTGGCGCCGACCGACCACGTGTCGCCGACCCAGTCGGCATTGACCGCGACCAGGGCCGGCGTCGCGTCCCTGCGGGGCACGATGATCTTCACCGGCTTGCCGTGAATCGCGTCCAGTTGCAGGGTCGCCGCGCGGTCGACCACGAGCTTCGGCTGGATCAGCATCGTCGTGTCCGACTCGGAGGAGAGGTAGCTGAACAGGCCGTACTCGCCCTTGGGCACCCGCAGCTTGTCGACCGCCGCGTCGCTGGAGACGTCGTAGGCCGACGGGGTGCCCAGCCGGCTCAGCACCGTCAGGTGCTCGGCGGGCTTACCGTCCCGGCCGTGGTGCACCAGCGTGATGTCGTAGCTCTCCACCTCGCGGTTCACCGCGAGCGGGGTCTCGACCCGGACGTCGCCGGCGCCGGTCGCGACGACCCGGCCGGTCTTGAAGCCGTCGGTGCCGGGCCCGTGGGTGTCGGCCGTGACCGTGGTCGTGGCGGTGCCGCCGGCCGGCACGGTGACGCTGGTCGCCGCCAGCGAGAAGGTGCCGGTGTCGCCCACGAGCGACAACGACAGGGTGATCGGCCCGGTGCCGCCGTTGCGGTAGGTCACGGTCTTCGTGACCGGCGCGTCGTCGTCGTGCGGCCACTCCTGCCGGCCGAAGCTGACGCTGCCCTCGTCGACGGACACCGACTGGCGCACCGCCCGGGCCACGTCGACGCGGCCCGCGCCCTGGCCGAAGACGTCCACGCCGTCGGTCGGTTTCGCGGCGCCCATCAGCAGGGTCTTGCGCTGCTTGGCGGACCAGCCGGGGTGCTGCTGGGTGACGATCGCCGCCGCGCCGGCGACGTGCGGGGTGGCCATCGAGGTGCCGGAGAGGCTGACGTAGCCCTCCGCGGCGGGCGTGCCGATCTGGCCGTTGGCCGCACCGGCCGCGACGATGTCCACGCCCGGCGCGGTGATGTCCGGCTTGATCGCGTCGTCGCCGACCCGGGGGCCGCGGCTGGAGAAGACGGCCAGCTGGTCCTCGTCGTCGACCGCGCCGACGGTGAGCGCCGAGTCGGCGCTGCCGGGCGAGCCGACCGTCGCGGTGCCGCCCTCGTTGCCGGCCGCGATCACGAACAGGGACCCGTACGCCGCGGTGAGGTCGTCGACGGCCTGCTCCAGCGGGTCGATGCCCGGCAGGTCACCGCCGCCCAGGCTGAGGTTGACCACGGGGGCGGTCTTCGCCGCCCACTGCATGCCGGCCAGGATCGCCGACTCATCGCAGAAGTCGGTCTCGCACACCTTGCCGATCGCCAGCTTCGCGCCGGGCGCCACACCCTTGTACTTGCCGCCGGACTTCGCGCCGCTGCCGGCGATGATCGAGGCGACGTGCGTACCGTGGCCGACGAGGTCGTCGGTGCTCGGGTCGGTGGTGAAGTTCTCGCTCGCCACGATCTTCCCGGCGAAGTCCGGGTGGGTGGCGTCGATGCCGGTGTCCAGGATCGCCACGGTCACGCCGGTGCCGTCCAGGCCCGACTGCCAGGCCGCGGGCGCGCCGATCTGCGGCACGCTGACGTCCAGGTCGATCTTGCGCTTACCGTCCAGGTAGATCCGCTCGATGCCCGGGCGAAGGGCGCGGGTGGTGGCCGTGCCCCTGGTCAGGGAGTTCCACAGGTCAGCCCGCGCGGTGCGCTGCGCGCGCACCGCGAGTGCGCTCACCCCGCTCAGGTCGCGGGATACCCGGGCCGTCGCGCCGGTCGCCGCCCTCGCGCCGGCCGGTCCCTTGCGGCTTCCGGATCTCGGGTACGCGACCAGCAGCGGCAACTCGGCCTCGCCGGTGTAGCCGAAGTCGCGCAGCGCGGTCACGTCGAACAGCCGCTGGTCGAGCCGGCCGTCCCGGAGCAGCGGCAGCGCGTCCACCGGGATCACGTACTGGTGCCCGCGGGTCTTGCGGCCGACGAACCGGGTTCCCGCCCGTCCGGGCGCGCCCTCGACACTGGTCCTGCCGTCCGCCGCGACGATCACCCGGTCCCCGGTGATCAGGGTGATGCTGGTCGGCTTCGCTGCAACCCGGGCTGGTGGTGCTCCCGGGCCGGGCGCCGCGGACGCCGAGGTGGGCGCGACCGCGACGAGCGCGGCAACCGTCCCCAGGGCGAGCAGCGTTGTTGGCAGTTTTCTCAGGCGCACAGAGGGCCCTCCCGTCGGCCGGGCCTCGCGACCCGGCTCCCATAGATGGCCGTAACTCTTCCACGCCCGCGCAACCCGGCCGTCCGGATCGGGCGCTCAGCCGTGCCAGAGCTTGGCCAGCAGCTCGAAGGAGTGGACCCGGTCGGCATGGTCGTGTGTCATGGTGCTGACCAGCAGTTCGTCGGCTCCGGTCACCCGGCGCAGGGTCTCCAGCCGCTCCGCGACGGTCTGCGGTGACCCGACGAACTGTGTCTCCACCCGGTCGGCGACCAGGTCCCGGTCGGCGGGGGTCCAGGGATGCGCCGCGGCCTCCTCGACGCTCGGGTACGGGATCGCGCCGGCGCCCGTGCGCACGCTGCGCACCCACAGCCCGTACGGGGTGGCGAGGTGGCGTGCGGTGTCGTCGTCGTCGGCCACCAGCACGTCCGCGGACACCATCACCCGCGGCCGGTCCAGGACCGCCGACGGCCGGAACGCGGCACGGTAGGCCTCCACCGCCTCGAGGACCTTGGCCGGCGCCACGTGATAGTTCGCGGCGAACGGCAGCCCGCGCGCCCCGGCCACCCGGGCGCTCTCGCCGCCGCTGCTGCCCAGGATCCAGACCTGCAGGTCGGCGCCCTCCCCCGGCACGGCGCGGGCCTCGTTTCCCAGCCCGTCGGTGTACGGCCCGGCGCGCAGCGTCTCGATGTCGCCGACCACGGTGTCCAGGTCGGCGGGCACGGCGCCGGGCTGCTGCAACAGCTTGGCGAACAGCGCCGAGCGGGCCGACCGCAGGATCGGCGCGAACGAGAAGGATCGCGGTATCAGCAGCCCGTCGACGACCCGCGGCTCGGTCGGCCGTTCCGGCGGCGCGTCCAGGGCCGACGTGCGGCGCTGGGCGGAACGGCCCAGTCCGAGGTCGAACCGGCCGGGGTGGAGGGCGTCCAGCAGGCCGAACTGCTCCAGCACCGCCAGGGGGGTCAGGAAGCCGGTCTGCACCGCGCCGGAGCCGAGCCGGATGTGCTCGGTGACGGCGGCGATCTGGCCGAGCAGCACCGCCGGCTGCGAGCTGGCCACGCCGGGTGTGAGGTGGTGCCCGGCCACCCAGTACCGGTGGTAACCGAACTGCTCGGCCCGCCGCGCCAGGTCGAGGGTGCGGCGCAGCGCGTCGGCGACGGTTCCACCGGACACGATCGGTGCGAGATCCAGGATGGACAGCGGCACAGTCATCGAAGGCCTCCTGCGACGTTCCGACTAGCCTATTCCTATAGTTGAACTAGGATATAGGCAAGAGAGCGTAATGCATATTAAGTCGATAGAACTTGTTGGCGCGACGTCCGCGCTCTAGGGTCATCGCCAACCGTGATTGCGGAGGCACCGATGCCCGAAGCCACACCGATACACCTCGCCGTGGCGCTCGACGGCGCCGGATGGCATCCGGCCGCCTGGCGCGCACCGAACGCCCGCCCGGCCGAGCTGTTCCGGCCCGGCTACTGGACGGACCTCGTACGGGAGGCGGAGCGCGGCCTGCTCGACCTCGTCACCATCGAGGACTCCCTGGGCTTGCAGTCGTCGCGGCGCGACGGCCCCGACGACCGCACCGACCAGGTACGCGGGCGACTCGACGCGGTGCTGGTCGCCGCGCGCGTGGCACCGCTGACCCGGCACATCGGCCTGGTACCCACGGCGACGGTCACCCACACCGAGCCGTTCCACATCTCGAAGGCGATCGCCACCCTCGACCACGTCAGCAACGGGCGGGCCGGCTGGCGGGCACAGGTGTCCGGCCGGCCCGACGAGGCAGCCCATTTCGGACGGCGGACGATCCCGCCGATCCGGATCGACGACCTCGAAACCCCCGAGGTGCAGGACCTGCTCGGCGATCTCTTCGACGAGGCGGCGGACCACATCGAGGTGGTGCGCCCGCGCTGGGACAGCTGGGAGGACGACGCGGAGATCCGCGACGCCGCCACCGGCCGGTTCATCGACCGCGAGAAGCTGCACTACATCGACTTCAAGGGTGCGAGGTTCAGCGTCAAGGGCCCGTCGATCACGCCCCGGCCGCCGCAGGGGCAGCCGCCGGTGACCGCCCTGGCGCACGCCACCATCGCGTACCGGCTGGGTGCCCGCGGCGCCGACATCGTGTACGTGACACCCGCCGACGCCGCGCACGGCGAGGCGATCGTGCGCGAGGTCCGGGAGCAGCAGGCCATCGCCGGCCGCGCGGACGAGACCGTGCACGTCTTCGCCGACCTGGTCGTCTTTCTCGGCGACACCGACGCCGGCGCCCGCGACCGCAAGGCGCGCCTCGACGACCTCGCCGGCGCCGCGTTCGCCTCCGACGCCACCGTGTTCACCGGTACGCCGCGGGGCCTCGCCGACCTGTTGCTGCGGTGGCGGGCCGCCGGCCTGACCGGCTTCCGGCTGCGCCCGGGCACGCTGCCGGACGACCTCGAGGCCATCACCCGCGCCCTCGTGCCCGAGTTGCGGCACCGGGGCGCATTCCGTCACGCGTACGAGGCGACGACGCTGCGGGGCCTGCTCGGCCTGCCCCGTCCCGCGAACCGATACGCCAACAGCTGAGTCTCTGGGAGCGACGATGAGCAGGCCCCGCAAGCAGATCCACCTGGCCGCGCACTTCCCCGGCGTCAACAACACCACCGTGTGGAGCGACCCCCGCTCCGGCAGCCACATCGACTTCGACTCCTTCGTACGGCTCGCGCAGACCGCCGAGCGCGCGAAGTTCGACTTCTTCTTCCTCGCCGAGGGCCTGCGGCTGCGCGAGCAGGCCGGCCGGATCTACGACCTGGACGTGGTGGGACGGCCGGACACGTTCACCGTGCTGGCCGCCCTCGCGGCGGTCACCGACCGGCTCGGACTGGCCGGCACGATCAACTCGACCTTCAACGAGCCGTACGAGGTGGCCCGGCAGTTCGCGACCCTGGACCACCTCTCTGACGGCCGGGCCGCCTGGAACGTGGTCACCTCGTGGGACGCGTTCACCGGCGAGAACTTCCGGCGCGGCGGGTACCTCGCCGAGGACGACCGCTACAGCCGGGCCACCCGGTTCCTGGAGACCGCGACGGAACTGTTCGACTCGTGGCCCGAGCCGGGGATCGTCGCCGACCGCGACCGGGGCCTGTTCATCGAGGACCCACGCATCGGCGCCTTCCGCCACGACGACGCACACTTCGAGATCGCCGGGCAGTTCAACGTGCCCCGCAGCCCGCAGGGACACCCGGTGATCCTGCAGGCCGGCGACTCCGACGGCGGACGCGAGTTCGCCGCCCGCACCGCCGACGCGATCTTCAGCCGGCATGGCGGCCTGGAGGCCGGGCGGGCCTTCTACGCCGACGTCAAGCGGCGGCTCGCCGCCTACGGGCGTACCCATGAGCAGTTGTTGGTGTTGCCCGCCGCGACCTTCGCCATCGGCGACACCGACGCCGACGCACACGAGAAGGCCGCGATCATCCGCCGCCAGCAGGTCAGCGGCCAGACCGCGCTGCGCTTCCTGGAACAGCTCTGGAACCGCGACCTCAGCGCCTACGACCCCGACGGCCCGCTGCCCGACGTCGACCCCGACGTCGGCGAGTCGCACATCGCGCGCGGCCGCGCCAGCGTACGGATGCACCGCGACCCGCTCGCCACCGCGCGCGAGTGGCGCGAGCGCGCCGAGGCCGGCAACCTGTCGATCCGCGAACTGATCATCGAGGTGACCGGCCGGCAGACCTTCATCGGCACGGCGGCCACGATCGCCGCCAGCATCGACGACCTGGTCCAGAAGGACGCCGCCGACGGCTTCATCCTGGTCCCGCACGTCACCCCGGACGGGCTGGACGAGTTCGCCGGCACCGTCGTCCCGCTGCTGCAGGAGCGGGGCGTGTTCCGCGCCGACTACACCGGAACGACCCTGCGCGACCACCTCGGCCTGTCGGTGCCCCAGCGCGACCCGGTCGCATCGGGCGCCCGATGACCACCGTCGACCCGGGGATCCTGGACAACCCGGTCTGGGCCGCGCTGCGCGGCGCCCACGCCCGATTCGCGCAGGTCAACGGGCGGGCCGCGCGCTACCACCCGGACGTGGCGCCGTTCCACACCCTGGCCGACCCGGCCGAGCCCGGCGCCTGGGACGACCTGCGGGGCCTCGTCGGTCCCGGCGCCGAGCTGATGCTCTCGGGCGAGGATCTCGCCCCGCCGCCCGGCTGGACCCTGCTGACCGAGGTCGGCGGCGTCCAACTGGTCGACGTCGCGTTGCGCGCCGAACCCGACCCCGGCGCGGTCGTCCTGACCGGCGCCGACGTGCCGGAGATGCTCGACCTGGTCCGGCGCACCCGGCCCGGGCCGTTCCTGCCGCGCACCGTCGAACTCGGCACCTACCTCGGCATCCGGCAGGACGGCGTGCTGATCGCGATGGCCGGCGAACGCCTGCACCCGCCCGGCTGGACCGAGATCAGCGCGGTCTGCACCGACCCCGCCCACCGCGGCCGTGGCCTGGCGACCCGCCTGGTCCGGGCGGTGGCCGCCGGCATCCGCGCACGCGGCGAAACCCCGCTGCTGCACACCGCCGCCGACAACCACCCGGCCATCCGCCTGTACGAGTCACTGGGCTTCCGGCTGCGCCGACACACGACCTTCGGAAGGGTCCGGTCCCCCGCCTGACCGGAAATCAGAGCTCCTCCAGGAGCAGAACACCCTCCGGTGAGTAGAAGTAGGCGCGTGCCTGCCGGGCCCAGTCCTCGATCTCCGAATCCCCCGCCTGCGACAACCATTCGGAAAGCCGCGCGTGCTCCTCGGTGTGGCCGTTCTCCCTCAGCCACCGCAGCGTTTCGTCCGGGCCCGCCCCGAAGACGGCCTGTGCGTCGAAGCCGATGCCCAGGTCCATGTCGCCGGTGCGGAACTTCGCGGCGAACAGGCGGGGCGAGTCTGCGGGATCACCGATCAGGAAGAGCAGAAAGGCTGTCACGTAGATCTGCTCGAACTCGTCACCGTCGCCAGCGTCCGGACCTTCGCGCCAGACCCTTTCGAGGTCGAAGATCTCCCGCAGCATCGCGTGGTGGGGACGCGGGTCACCGACGTCCACCATCCTAAGCGCTTCCCGGCGCGAGGCCGGACTCGACAGGTCAACAGACTTGGGCACGCGTGCACGGTAGTCCAGCGGGGTCACGGATCCTGCCGCCGGCGTCCATCACCTCCGCCGGCTCCTCCGGAAGCCGCGGATCGACCAGACGCGGTCACCGCTTCCGCGGCCACCAGGGACGCTTGCGCGGCGGGGTGGCGTTCGTGGCGAACGACAGCGACGCCGTTCCGTGGCGGGTCGGCGCTCCCAAGACGTACGGCAACTTGGGCCAGGTCAGCGGCACGGCATCCGGCTCCCGTCCACACCGATCCGCGCTCGCCGGCTTCCCGGCCTCAGGACCTCGTGGGCGATCACAACCGTCACGCCACGCAGTCTGCCGCAGGCCGTGCCACGGCACAGTCCAGATCCCGCGATCGCGTTACGAGGTCTGTGTCGGCCCAGGCACGGGTGTTCCCGACTCCCGGACCCGGCGCAGGAGGATCCGGTCCAAGGCGTCGGCAACCTCGGCGAGCAGGGACTCCCCCATGACACAGATGGTGTATTCCCAAGGATGCCCGAAGGTACCGAAGCTGAAATCCTCGGCCAGATGGATGTTGTAGTCGCCGTCGGGCATCATGCTCGCCGGCCATTTCGGCGCGTGTGCCGCGGTGAGGTGATGCGGCCGGATTCGATAGCACCGATGTTGCCAATCCAGGACCAGCAGAGTGCCCTCCGGCGGAGTGCACGCCCACAGCCCGGCCTTCACGGCAGCCACCATGCCGTCGAGCCGCCGATGGCCCGGGTCGTCATCCAGCGCGCCGAGGCTCCAGGTCACGGAGTCAACCGGCTCCTTGATCGCGGGCCAGGTTGCACTTGTCATCCCCGAGCGGAATGCGAACTCCCGATGGAACCGGTCCCACAGGCGTCCATACTCAGGATTTTTCAGCGTCTCGACAGCGCTGGTAGCCATCCTGGCTCCGTTCGCGAGATTGGGTTCTGGCGCATATCCCGCAGGCGATCCCTGGGAATCTGCTCGGATCGGCGCGGTTGCCGAGGTAAGGCCTGGGCGGATAGACGGTCGGCGCCCGTCGGTCATGCAGGGTTGCGCGGCACGGCGTCGCGCGGTCCTCGATCAGTGTCCTGGAAATCGCTGAGCTGGATCGCCATGAGGAAATCTACCGGCGATGCCGTCGATTCGAGTATCAACGGACCGTTGGCTTCGAGTGGTGCTTGTGCGCGCGTCATTGCCGCGGCGTCCAGTTCCGGCAGGTCCTCGTCATCGACGATCCGCGACTCCCGGACGATCCTCAGCTGCTCGTCGCGGAAGAGTTCGGCGGCCCGAGCCGCACTGAGACGCTCAAGCGCCTCCATCCTTCCCATGACCCGCCTGTGCGTGCCGAATATGACCGCTTCGTGCACCATGTCTACCGGCGGTGGTTGCGCAGCCGTCTCCTGCCCGGTAGAGGCCACCGACTCGCGAGTGGCTGCCGCCTTTGCGATGGTGGTCCGCCGACGACCCGTCCGATCCCTGACGGCCTTCAGCTTCGCCTTGGCCGATGGAATCACCTCGTCGCCAAGCCACTTCAACACAACCGGCGTGGCCCGCCTGATCAACTCACGGGTAATGACTACACCGGCTTGGGCCAGGAGCGCCCTGAACTCCTCGCCGGCCCTGGAGTGGGGATCCGCCGTGTATCGGATGTTCGGCTGGGGAGCACAAGTCGAATTGACCTCTTCTTGGTGCGCAGCCGGCCGGAGCGTGGACTGCCCGAGGTTCCCCGAATCCGGAGTACGGAACCCAGAGGTGAAACTGCCCGGTTCCTTCTGCGAGTGAAACAGGTTCGCCCCGGCCGGCCGTTTGACCCACATCAGTTCTTCCACCATCGCCGGTTCATCGTGCCGTGTCGGTTCTTCCTGCATCGCCGTCCTCGCCTCAGCCCAACCCGTCCGTTCTTGACGTCGCGAAGCCACGCGCGCCGCGGCGACCATCGTGGCAGGCGACGTCATGTGCAGCCAACGATATGGCCAGCAGGAACTTCGCATGACGTTCAAGACAAATCACCGAATCCGCGCCGAAGTCGAGACTGGCACCAGATGTTCGCGGCTTCCGGCACCATGCCGTCGGCGTTGTGTACCGAGATATCCATTAGACCGGCGCAGTTGTGGATCTTCATGCCGATAGCGTCGGCAGCAGCTTCGGAGCCCGCTCGCGCTCCCGGCAAGCAATCATGAAACGAGCCGAGCGCCGGTGCGCGGACCTGGTCGATGAGATTTGCACTCGATCTTCTGGTCTCCGCGGCATCGTAGGCCCGGAATGCGCTCCGCCGCCGAGGTCAAATGCGGCGCCGGGGGCATATGGTCCCCATGGGGAGATCCGCGACGCCGCCTGGGACTGGTTAAGCATGCCTCGCAATGCCGACGGGATGCAGACCTACGTCGATCACTGGACCGCGAGAATCGCAGCCTTACCGACGATTGAGGGTGGACCTCCATTCCCCGGCGTCGCCGGTCGGCGGCCCGCCCTTCGCCACGAGCGCTCCCTGCTGCAATGAGGCCCGGCCAACCGGACCCCATTGTCAGGAATCGTCAGTGGGTGACCCTGGCCGGCCGGCGGACGTGTCTCAGTCGATCCGGCCGCACGGGCTGCAGGCGGGCGGGTTCGACGGCTGGTACTGGCGCCAATGCTGCGCCGCGGTAAAACCGGGGTGGGAGGTGTAGACGCGGTATCCACCGCCCGGCAGCGGGTTGGACGCCGACGCACTCAGGGCGTAGGAGGGACTCAGCTTGCTGACGAAGATGGTCTTGAACTCCGACCCGGAGTCGTAAAAGATGCTCCACTGGTGTCCGTCGGCCTGGTTCCTCTGTGCGGTGTAGGCGGCGTAGGTACCGGCAGAGTTGCCCGGCGGCGTGCTGAGGTTGCTGCTGAGTTCCCAGACGGCGTTGTCGAAGTTCTGGTAGTTCGTCACCTCGATGCTGTGGGGGACGGTGCGGCCCCAGTCGAAGTCGATCCACCACCACTGTCCGGGAGTGCTCGCGTTGCAGCCGGCCAGATACACCTGGTGTGTTCCGCTGCCGCCGGCCGGGGGCTGCGCGTTGGTGCTGAGGCAGCGCATGGGTCCAGGCGCGTTCACCCCGTCGTAGAGATCGTTGACCAGCATGTACCAGCCGGTGCCGGCCGCCATGGCCGGCGCCGGCGTCACCAGTGCCACGAGCGTGGCGACGACCGTGAGCAGCCCCGCAACCGCCGCCGACATCGAGCGTCTGGTGCTCGAAGAATTCCAGTTTCTCATGTGCCAACCATTAAGGATGCACGACGGCTTCTGCGACCCCGTAGGTGGCTGCCGGGTGAACGCGAGCTGAAAGATCCAGATCGGAGGACGTTTGTGTGCCAAGGACGGCGGACATCAACCGGCGGGGTGCCTCGCAATTGCGGCGGTGTCACGGAACCCGCAGTGAATTCTCCGAAGGCGGCTCAGTTATCGGACGCCGAGCATTCCCAGGATCTCGGACGCTATTCGTTCTGCCTCGAGCCTCCCAGAGTCGAAAACGTGATCGGCGGGGATCGCCGGCAGCAGCTCCCGGAAGCGGCGGTGTGCGGCTTGATGGAACCCCGGGTCGCGTGACAATCCACGCCCTGGATCGGACTGCGCCCGCGTGAACGTCACCGATACCGGGGCGTCTATGACGATCCACAACACGGTCGCGCCGTCCGGGAGTGCCCCGGTAAGGGCCGCCTGTTCCTCGGCCGTATAGATCGGTCCGACCACCACGACATACTCGACGCCCGAACGCATCCACTGGCCGACGAGAGCGCCATGTGCCTCGTGGGCTGCGAACCACAGGTCCACTGCGGCCGCGCCGGGTGTTCGAACCATCGCTGCGACGTCGTCGACATCCGCAACGACCACCGTCCTGCCCCGGCCGGTCAGGCGCCTGGCGAGCTCATCCGCAACGGTATTCTTACCGGCCGCGATAGGGCCCGTGAGGACCACGAGTTGGGTCACAGCTCAAATCTGCCGGACCCACCGCACATCCGCCAACTCACGAAGCCAGTCGCCACGGCTCGGCCCGACAGGTTCGCCATGACTGGCCGGGCCATCACCCGTTTCCCTACGGGTCCGTCTTGGGCGAGCAGCTAGGCGATGAGTGTCGTTTTCGGACGCAGGATGCAGAACTCGTTGCCCTCGGGATCGGCGAGCACGGTCCATGACTCCGTGCCGGCCTGCCCGACGTCGACCCGACGCGCGCCCAGCGCGAGAATCCGGTCAACCTCGGCATCCCGGCCGTCGGGACCGGGAGTGAGGTCGAGATGCAGCCGGTTCTTCACCGACTTTCTGTCCGTCACCGGCATGAAACAGATTCCCACCTGCGCGGTTTCATCGGCGCCGATGACGACTTCGCGCTCACGTTCGGACAGGATCCTCCAGTTCAGCATCTGGGCCCAGAACCGGGCCAGCGCCGGAAGGTCATGCGCGTCGATCACGATGTGGTGCAGGGACACGGTCACGTCCGCCAGTGTGCCAAGCCGCGACGCCCCTGGACATCCTGCAACGGCATCGCCCGGCGGCGACGGTAGTAGTGAATCGTGACGGCGCCGAGCAGCGGACCCCACAGCACAAGCGGGCCGTAGGAGAGCCAGAACGCGACGTACTGCCAGGAGTGCAGGTGCAGCCCGACATCGGTGCCACCCTCGACCGTGTGACCGGTCATCAGCATCGCCAGGGTGTAGGTCCAGAGCAGAGTCAGCACCGCCGCGCCGGCGCCGGCCGGCACGCCCGCCGCCGCGATCGGGATCCGCCGGCCGCCGAGCCACGGCACCCAGCGGGGTACGACCTCACCCCACGGCATGACCAGCCCGACGGTCAGGTACGCGAGCGCCTCGCTGAACACGGTCAGCCCCACCTGATACCAGGCACCGGTGAAGACCTCGAGGTCGCCATGGCCTCCGGTGGTCCTTTCCAACAACGGCACGCCCGCCACGAACGCGAGGACGCGCCAGACACCACTGGGGCAGCACGACCAACGCGGCACCGTGCGCGGCAATCACGGCCCAGGGCCGAACACCGGGGATCGAGGTCCTCATACGCGGAGCCTCCGCGCCCCGCGCTGAGCCCGCGCTGAGTAAGCCTGAGAATCTCCTCAGACTCCGGCTGGCCCACACGAACTGGGCAGACAAGTCCCATCACGGTGAGGAGGGTGATCGTGCGCGGCCGAGCCGCCTCGTGAGAAACAGGGTGGTCCCGTAGACCGCGTCCACGTCCTTCCGCTCGGTCTCGGCGAACCCGACCTTGGCCAGCACCCGGCGGGAAGCGACGTTCCAATCCCAGACCGTCGCCCACAGACGTTCGTATCCGGACGACCTCGCCCAGTCGATGACCGCGACCGAGGCCTCGGTCGCGTATCCCCGGCCCCAGAACCGGCGCAGCAACTCGAACGCCAGTTCCGGCTCCCCTTCCGCTCCCCGCTCGCCGTCGATCAGCCCGCAGTAGCCGATGACGTCACGGGCCGCCTTCCGCTCGATCGCCAGCAACCCGATCGACGACGGCCTGTCGGCGCGGATCCAGTCCGCAAGCTCGGCGACCGTGGGACGCCCATCCGCGCCGATGCGCCGATGCCGCGGCACCCGCGGATCACGCTCGGTCCACAACTCCCGCTGGACAACAGCCTCGGTCTCCCGCCAGGGCCTGAGCAACAGGCGCCCCGTCTCGAGGACGACCTCCGGTCCCGATTGCACTTCAGCTCCTATGACAACCCACCGCGGAGCCCTCACCCGAGGCCGGACAAACCACGCCGCGGTGGCCGGGGATTCAGACCCGGCGCATCCGGTAAACGCAGGCACGGTAGGGCATCTCGACACTGTCGCGGCCGGCCAGCGCGGGATCGGTGGTGGCCAACTCGCCGATCTCCCGATCGACCCGGGCCCGCTCGGCGTCGTCCGCGGTCAGATAGTAGGAACGAGACCGCACAAGGTCGATCAACCGGCCCGTCCGGATCGTGACGGCATGCTCGACCACACTCAACGTGGGCTCGGTAAACCACGGCGCCACCGGCCCGGACGGCCACGGGTTGTCCAGGTCAGACCCCTCGCTCCCGGCTATCCCGGACAACGCCGCGACCCACGGAACCCGTTCGTCGCGAACGTTCCACATCGGCGCGAAAACGCCGCCGTCACGCAACACCCGGTGAATCTCGGGAAGGGCATTCTCAGGCGTGAACCAGTGATATGCCTGTCCGACCACGACGGCGTCGACGCACCCGTCCGGCAGCGGAATGTCCTCGGCGCTGCCGGCGAGAAACCGCGTGGCCGGCCACCGCTCGGCGGCGACAGCACGCATCTGCTCATCGGGTTCGACCCCGACCACATCATGGCCGGCCGCAACCAGCGCCCCCGTAAGCAACCCGGTTCCTGCCCCCAGGTCCAGCACCCGCAGCGCCTCCGTGCCGAGCGCCGCAGCGATCGCCCCCACCGGATAGGTCGGCCGGATCGAGTCGTAAAGACGAGCTTCAGACCCGAAGGACAGCGCCGCGTCACTCATGACCACAACCCTACAGCGCTCAATTGCTGATCTTCAGGCCTCAGCCGGCAGAAAAAGGACCCCAGCGTCGCGCTGGATTCGCTGACCGCAACCGGCGAGGTACGTCCGCCTGACCCACCACCCACCCCGGCCTGCCCGACCAAACCTCCTACCGCGCCCACAACGCGGAAGCCATATCCCCCACCGCAAGGGGACCACCCGGACAACCATGCACCCAGCAGCGAGCAACCAGGAACCCAGCGCAAGGAACTCGAACGCAAGGGTGGGGCCGGGGGTGCCCACGAACGGCGTAAAAACGAACCACCAGCAGTTCG